>DASQQH010000301.1:0-2285 GCA_035643555.1 Acidimicrobiales bacterium
CTCCGGTCGCGGCTCGCGGCGCTCACCGGGCTGCCGACTTGGGTGGACAACGACGCCAAGGCTCTGGCACTCGGCGAGGGCTGGACCGGGGCCGCCGCCGGCCGGCGGGACTTCCTGGCGATGGTGGTCTCGACGGGGATCGGCGGTGGCATCGTGAGCGAGGGCCGGCTCCTCGACGGCCGGCTCGGCAACGCGGGGCACGTCGGCCACGTGGTGGTCGAGCCCGACGGTCGCCGGTGTGCGTGTGGCGGCCGCGGTTGCCTGGAGGCCGAGGCGTCGGGCTCGGCCATCGCCGCGGTCACCGGCCGGCCCTCCCGGGAGGCGCCACCGGAGATGGTGGCCCGTACGGGGACCCTCGTGGGGCGGGCGGTGGCGAGCGTGGCCAACCTCTTGGACCTCGACCTGGCGCTGGTGGCGGGGTCGGTGGCCATCGGCTACGGGGCCCCGTTCTTCGCCGCGGCCCAGGCCGAGCTCGATGCCCTGGCCCGCCTGCGCTTCTCCCGGGAGGCCACGGTCGTGCCGGCCGGCCTGGGTGGTGACGGGCCCCTGCTCGGCGCCGGCGCCGTGGCCTGGCGGGGGCTGGGCCGTGCCTCGGGCGGGGTGAGGGCGTAGGCCGGGCGGCCACCGGGCCGGCTCCCGCCGGGCCCTTCCCCCGCCGGGATCTCGGATCGGGGCGCCGGGGGCGTAACCTGGCCGCCATGGACGTCAGCTACCCACCCGAGGCCCAGGCCTTCCGGGACAAGGTGCGGGCCTTCCTGGCCGAGGCGCTGCCGGCGGGCTGGCAGGGGCTCGGAGCGTTGCCGCCCGAGGAGGCCCGGTCCTTCGTCGAGGCGTGGCGGGAGGCCCTCCGGGACCACGGCTTCCTCGCCCTGTCCTGGCCGACGGCGTACGGCGGGGGTGGGCTGGGTCGACTCGAGGACGTGGTCCTTGCCGAGGAGTTGACCCGGGCAGGGGTGCCGCCGGGGGGTCCCAACGACGTCTTCGGGATCCAGATGGTGGGCAACACCCTGCTGGCGTGGGGCACCGAGGAGCAACGCCGCTGGTTCCTCCCCCGCATCGTCTCGGGTGAGGATCGCTGGTGCCAGGGGTACTCCGAGCCGGAGGCGGGTTCGGACCTTGCCAATCTGGGGTGCCGGGCCGTCCGTGACGGCGATGAGTGGGTGGTCAACGGCCAGAAGATGTGGACCTCGGCGGGCCACCTGGCCAACTGGATCTTCGTCCTCGCCCGTACGGACCCGACGGCGCCCAAGCACCAGGGGATCAGCTTCCTCCTGGTGCCCATGGACCAGCCCGGCGTCGAGGTCCGGCCCATCAGGATGATCTCCGGGGCCTCGGAGTTCAACGAGGTGTTCTTCACCGACGCCCGCACCGCGGCGGAGAACGTGGTGGGCGAGACGAACGGGGGCTGGGCGGTGGCCATGACCCTGCTGGGGTTCGAGCGGGGGGAGGCCGCCGCCACCCTGCCCCTGCGGTTCCGGGCCGAGCTGGACCGGCTGGTGGCCCTGGCCCGCGAGCGGGGCGCCACCGCCGACCCGCTGGTCCGCCAGCGCCTGGCCTGGTGCCATACCAAGGTGGAGACCATGCGCTACCTCGGCTACCGCATGCTCACCTCCTGGCTCGCGGGCGCTCGACCCGGGCCGGAGGGGTCCATCTTCAAGCTGTATTGGAGCGAGTACCACCAGGAGATGACCGAGCTGGCCATGGACATCCTGGGGCCGGACGGCCAGATCCCCACCGGCCGGCCGCCGACCCGGGCCTTCCAAGGGGACGACCTCGGCGCCCCCAACAGCACGGCCTCGTGGGCAGGGACCTTCCTCAACGCCCGGGCGGGCACCATCTACGCCGGGACCTCACAGATCCAGCGCAACATCCTGGGGGAGCTGGTGCTGGGCCTGCCCAAGGAGCCCCGGGCCGATGGGGCCGGCCGGGCCCGGGCGGCTGATCGGTGAGCACTGCGGGGCCTCTCCCCCAGGGGCTCGGGCGGGTGGCCGTGGCCGTCGCCCGGCGGCCAACCCTGTGGCGGGCGGCGGTGGGCGCCACCCTGGGGGTTGCCCGACCCGGGTGGTGGCGCCGGTGGCCGCCGGTGCCCGCCCCCGATCCCGACTGGCTGGCGTTCCGGCTGGAGTGCGCGTCGGGGCAGGCCACGGGGCCGCTCCGGGCCGAGGACGTGGTGGCCTGGCTCCGGTGGTGGCGGGAGCTGCCGAGCTGGGCACGCTAGTGCACCGCAGCGGCACGACTGGCAGGCGCGACCCCGCTAGCGATCGCCGGTTCCCTCGGACGCCTCG
>DASQQH010000302.1:0-2744 GCA_035643555.1 Acidimicrobiales bacterium
CGCGGCGCCGGCGGGCGGCCCCGGGCCGGGATTGATATCTGGATAGCAAGAATGCTATCAAGGCCGGCTGTCGGCTCAGACGTCCACCAGGGTGGGCGAGGGGAACGGCCCCGACCAGGCCAGCACCTGCCGGTCGATCACCCGGAGCCGCCGTCCGGCCTGCCCCACGATGGCCACCACCCTGAGCCCGCCACGGCGGAAGTCCGGTGGGTGCGGGAGGAGCCACCGCCCCGCCCGGCCGCCGTCGACCACCCCCACCACCGCGGACTTGGCGGACCAGACCCGATGGCGCCCCCAGGGCACCGTGATCGACATCGGCTGACCCCACAGCCACTCGAGGGGCCGCGACTGACGGAGCGACAGCCCCACGATCGCCGCCACCGGCCCCGGGTTGGTGACCAGGACGCCCACCGCCGGTCCCCACCCGACCGGGAGGTCCGAGGCCGGTGCCTCCATGCCCATCACCGCCACGTCCTCGGGCCGGTCGCCGGCCCGCATGCCGATCGTCAGCACCCCCCCGACCAGGGCGGCGACCACCACCACCCCGGCCAGCACCGCTAGCACAACCCCCATGCCTCCCCTCCTCCCCTCCCCAGCGGCCTTGCCCACGTCCGCCACTGCCAGTATGGCCAGGTCCGGGACCGGAAAAGAAGGGCTACCTCAAGGCGTCGGCCCGGGCGACCGGACCCACTGGGAGGACCCCGGCACACACCGCTGATGGCCCGACCGTCTGGCTGGCGAGGGGCCGCCCAGGCCCCGGCCCGCCCTCAGGCGGCTCGGCGGTAGGCGCGCACCGCCAGGGTGCCGAAGACGGCCACGATGGCCACCATCCACACCACCGACAGCCAGATCGTGTCACCGGCGGGGGTGCCCAGCGAGAGGCTCCGGGCCCCCTCGGCGAAGAGGGTGACCGGGTTGTTGCGGGCGAAGGCGGCCAGCCAGGCCGGCAGCGTGGCCACGGGCACGAACACCCCGCTGGCGAACACCAGGGGGAACAGCCAGATCAGGCCGAAGGCCTGGACCGACTCCTGGTCCTTGACCGCCAGACCGATGCAGGCCGACACGCAGCAGATCGCCACCCCGAAGCCGACCGAGAACAGGACCATGGCGATGGTCTCCAGGGGGCCGGTGTGGATGCGGAAGCCCACCGCGTAGCCCACACCGAGGATGATCACCACCGTCACCGTGATGCGCAGGGTGTCGGAGGCGAGGCGGCCGGCCACCACCGCCGACCTGGCGATGGGCATGGACCGGAACCGGTCGATCATCCCCCGGGACAGCTCGTCGGCGAGGGCGATGGCCGTCTGGAAGGAGCCGAAGGCGGCCGTCTGGACGATGATCCCCGGGATCAGGAACTCCACATAGGCGCCGACCGACGTGTGGATGGCCCCCCCGAACACGTAGCGGAACAACAGGGTGAACATCACCGGCTGGATGGCCGTGAACACGATCAGGGCGGGCACCCGGACCAGGTGGATCAGGTTCCGCTTGGTGAGCACGGCGACGTCGCTCGCCCCGAACCACACCCGTCGGGGGACCGAGAGCGTCTCGGGCGGGGCCTGCAGGGTGGCGGCCATCAGGTCAGTGCTGCCCGCTGCTGGCGGTGAGGTCCCGATCCCGCTTGCGACGGCGGCGGCCCCGGCTGGGCGCCGCTGCCTCCTGGTCCTCCTCGGCGGCGTGGCCGGTCAGGGACAGGAACACGTTGTCCAGCGAGGGCCGGCGCAGGGCCAGGTCCTCCACCTCGATCTCTGCCCGGTCCAGGAGCCGGACGGCCTCCACCAGGACCTGGGACCCGGCCTTGCCGACCGGCAGGGCCACCACCCCCGAGGCCTGGTCGGTGTCGGCCTGGGCCGAGCTCAAGGGGGCCACGGCCTCGACGGCACGCGCCGCCTGGCCCCCGTCGGGCACCCGGAACTCGAGGACGTCGCCCCCGATGCGGTCCTTGAGCTCCTCGGGGGTGCCCGAGGCGATGACCAGGCCGTGGTCGATGACGGCGATCTCGTCGGCGAGACGGTCCGCCTCCTCCAGGTACTGGGTGGTGAGCAGGAGGGTGATGCCCTCGGCGACCAGGTCCCGGATCACCTCCCACAGATCCACCCGGCTCCGGGGGTCCAGGCCGGTGGTGGGCTCGTCGAGGAACAGCACCCGGGGCTGGGCCACGAGGCTGGCGGCCAGGTCCAGGCGGCGGCGCATGCCCCCCGAGTAGGTCTTCACCGGACGGTTGGCGGCGTCGGTGAGCCCGAGGCGCTCCAGCAGCTCCTGCCCCCGCCGCCGACCGTCGGCCCGGGGCAGGTGGTAGAGGCGGGCGGCGAGCTCGAC
Organism: Acidimicrobiales bacterium; assembly: GCA_035643555.1. Lineage (GTDB taxonomy): Bacteria > Actinomycetota > Acidimicrobiia > Acidimicrobiales > JAJPHD01 > DASQQH01. Next base: position 2,320 of record DASQQH010000302.1, read on the forward strand.
GTTCTCCCGACCGGTGAGGGTCTCGTCCACCGCCACCTGCTGGCCGGCGAGACCGATGACCCGCCGGACCGCCCCGGGATGGCGGACCACGTCCAGGCCCTCCACCGTGGCCCGCCCCGCGTCGGGCAGGAGCAGGGTGGTGAGGATGCGGACCGTGGTGGTCTTGCCCGAGCCGTTCGGGCCGAGCAGGCCCAGGACGCTCCCCCGGGCCACGGCCAGGTCGATACCCCGGAGGGCCTCCACCTCCCCGAAGGACTTGGTGAGGCCCTCCACCAGGACCGCCGGGCCCGACCCCTGCGCCGGGCTGGTCACCGCCACCCCCCGGTGACGGGATCGGCGTGTGGCATGGGGCGGTCCCTCCTCGGTCGGCGGTGGTGCACCGCCAAGTATCCCGGGTGGGCGCGGGCATTGTCAACCAGTCAGAT
>DASQQH010000303.1:0-2476 GCA_035643555.1 Acidimicrobiales bacterium
GCTCAGCGCCGGGAGCTCCGCCAGGATCCCGGCGATGAAGGCCTCGCCCTCCTCGGTCATGCCGTAGCGGCCCGTCCCCCCCGCCAACAGGTTGCGCCGCTCCCGCCACAGGCTGCAGTGCACGTGCGCCCCGTTGCCGACCGCGCCCGCCACGACCGAGGGGGAGAAGGACGCTTGCCAGCCGTGGCGCCGGGACACCGCCCGCACCGTCTGGCGCACCAGCACGTTGCGGTCCGCCGCCCCCACGGGGGCATCAGGGGCCACCGACACCTCCAGCTGGCCGGCGGCGTACTCGGGGTGGAACTGCTCGACGCTCACCCCCTCGGCCTGGAGGCACCGCAGCAGGTCGGCCCCGTAGTCGGACAACTCCACCAGGCGCGACATCCCGTACGCGGGGCCGGTGACGGCGGGCACGAACCGCCCCTCGGACTCCCGGCCGAGGGCCCACTCGATCTCGAAGGCCATCGACAGCGCCAAGCCCGCCTCGGCGGCGACCTGGGTCATGCGACGGGCGAAGGTCCGCTGGCACGCGCGGTAGGCCTGCCCGTCCTGCTCGAAGCGGTCCACCGGCGCCCAGGCCCACCCCGGCTGGGCGGCCAGGGACGTGAGGGCCTCGAGGTCGGGGACCAGGCGCAGGTCGCCGTCGGGGCCCCCCACATAGGTGCTCGTTGTGAAGGAGTCGTCGCTCAGGAATACCTCGAACACCGGCGACATCCCCACGCCCCACTCCACGGCGTGCTCGAGGCGATCCACCGGGACGGTCTTGACACGGGTAACGCCCACATTATCGACAAAGGTCAGGGCGACCCCGACCACTCCCCTTGCCACCAGATCCGACACGGCCGCCCGGGCCCGTGCCACCGCCCCCCGCTGGTGTTCGTGCTGTTCGGCAACCACCTGCGCCCCCTCGGATGTCGCGTGTTTCGGCCTCTTCCGGGCACCATGGCCCGGGGCGACCCGGGTCGACCTTGTCCCGGCGTTGCCCAGATCGTACCGCCTTCCTTTCTGCCAAGCCGAATAGCACATTGACGGGTGGCGGGGCCCGCTGTAGCCTCACCGTGACTGGGACACGGGCACGGAGGGGGGCGTTCGTAGCTGACCACCCGCGAAAGGGGAGATTCGTGCTTCGACCGTATACCACCAGTGTCGTCGGTTCCTACAGCGTCCCACCCTGGTACGAAGTCCTGGAGAAGCAGGTAGAGGCCGGGGCGCTGTCCCCGGCCGACATGCAAGACGTCCAGTTCCGGGCCAGCCAGGCAGCAATTGCCGACCAGGAGTTCGCGGGGATCGACGTCATCACCGGTGGTGAGATGCACCGGAGGACCAATAACCGAAATGCGCCGCCGAATGCGATGTTGAACTATTTCTGGCAGCGCATTCCCGGCTTCTCCTCCGAAACCCGTCCCAAGAACATCACGCCCAAGGACGAGCACGTCACCCATCCGGCCCAGGTCCTGACCGGGCCGGTCAAGGACGCCGACCTGACCCTGGCGGACGAGTACAAGATGGTCGCCAAGTTCACCCATCCGCCGGCGGAGGTGAAGGTCACCATGACCGGGCCCCACATGCTCGCCAAGGTGGCCTGGGACGAGTACTACAACGACATCAACACCTTCATGCACGAGCTGGCGAAGGTCCTGAACGCCAACTTCCGCAAGCTCCAGGACGCCGGGTGCAAGCACGTTCAGGTTGACGAGCCCCTGTTCGCCGCCGTGGACCGGACCGAGGTCCAACAGGCCGTCGATGCCATCAACCAGGCGTTCGAGGGTGTCACCATGACCAAGTGGGTCCACATCTGCCAGGGCAACTACGCCTACGCCGCCGACTACGACGGCCAGATCGGGCATCGGTACTTCGATTTCGGCCACTACCCCGCCGACCTGATCGTGGGCATCGACTGCGACGCCATCATGGCGGAGTACGACTTCGTGGACCAGTACCAGGGCCTGCTAAAGAACCAGCAGATGGCAGCTGGCGTGGCCGACGTGATCAACCCGATGGTCGAGTCGCCCGAGACGCTCATCGAGCGGGCCAAGTCCTACAGCTGGCTCCCCCGGGAGCAAACCTTGCTGACCACCTCCTGCGGGCTCAACCACCATTCCCGGGAAATCGCCCTGGGAAAGCTGCAGAGCCTGCAGGCCGCTGCCAACAAGCTCAAGTAGTTCCACCACGAGAGGACCGCCCCGGCGCCTGGAGCCCCGGGGCGGTCCGTGGCGCGCCCGCCGCCTGGCCACCCCGCCACCGTCGGGCCCAGACCACGGCACTAGGGTGTGGCGGACCTGGAGCGCGGCGGAGGGCTCTGGGGACGAGCCGGCGTCCGACCCCGGACCGGGGTCGGCCAACGAGGGGACAGGAGTGCGTCGTGAAGACCAAGGCAGCTGTGCTGTGGAACCTCGGGGAGCCCTGGAGCGTGGAGGAGGTGGACCTTGACGACCCGGTGCGGGGAGAGGTGAAGGTCAAACTGGCTGCCTCGGGA
>DASQQH010000304.1:0-2138 GCA_035643555.1 Acidimicrobiales bacterium
TCACGGCCGTGCCGATACCGCCGATCAGCATGAAGGGCTTGCGCACCCTCAGCCTGTCCGACAGGATTCCGGCGACCAGCACCACTACCGCGTTGACCGCCCAGTTCCAGTTCCCGAGGCCGTTGGCGTCCTTGAGGGAGAACCCGAACACGGTCGCCAGGTAGGTCTGCCCGAAGCCGACCGCCACGTAGTAGATCAGCAGCAGCACGGCCACGCCGAACGCCGACACGAGTATCTCCGCCCTGAACAGCTGCCGCCAGGGGTTGCGCAGCGACGCCTCGATGTCGATGCCCTTGGCTCTGGCCTCCACCAGCGCCCGGTCGTGCATGCTCACCATCAGCTGGTCGCGAAGCGCCGGCGACAGCTCCCGTAGGCCCACGAAGGCGATGGCGAACACCACCAGGCCGGCCACGCCGGCGATCACGTACTCGTGGCCCCACGTCGTGGACGGGTGAAGGGTGTTGCTGGCGACCACGGACACGACCAGGCTTCCGAGCACGGGGCCCATCGTCCAGAACCCCATGGCGGTGGCCCGCCCGACCTGCGGGGAGAAGTCACGGATCAGCGCGGGAGTGGCAACCAGGCAGATCCCCTCGACCAGGCCGACTGCGGCGGTGGCGATGGCGAAGGGCCATTTGCTGGTCAGGTTGGGGATGACGAAGGCCACCAGCACGCCGGTGAGGGCCAGACCCGACACGACCAGGTTGCAGCGGCCGATGCGGTCGGCCAGGCCTGCGAAGAGGGACCCGAACGCCCCGATCAGGTTCGACACCGCCAGCAGGTTGACCAGGAACGCGAAAGACATGTGCAGCGCCGGGAGCTGGCGGGGCGCCACGGACGCGTTGACGTACAGCTCGTAGTACAGAGACACCGTGACCAGTACGGTTATGGCCAGGTATGCGATTCTCGGCCCCGTTTCGGGGTAATGTTCCAATTGTCGGGACCAGATCCGGCGGAGTCCCCCCGAACCAGAGTCCCGGCGCGACGCCGCCGCAGTTGCGCTGGTTTGCACTCTCACTTCTCCTCTCTAGGCGCGGTCGCGAGCCAGTTCCGCCGCCACCGCCAAGTCCTGCACCATACGACGGCGGGTGTGTTCACGCACATCGGGATCAGGAGCCCTGAGGACCAGGGACGGATGGGTCGTCGCGACCACGTGCGGAGCCAGCCCTGTACCGGTCAGGTCCTGTCCCTGCTGGCGGGTGAGGCGGAACGAGGACCCCAGCAGTGACTGGGCGGCGGTGGCGCCCAGCGCGACCAGCACCGCGGGCCGCACCAGCGCCAGCTCCTGTTCCAGCCACGGCCGGCACGCCGCGCTCTCCGCCCGGTTGGGCCTGTCGTGGATCCGGCGCTTGCCGCGTGGCTTCCACTTGAAGTGCTTGACCGCGTTCGTGACATACACCGTCGAGCGGTCGACCCCGGCCTCCTCCAGCGCCTCGGACAGGACTCTGCCTGCCGGACCCACGAAGGGACGGCCCGACCTGTCCTCCTGGTCGCCCGGCTGTTCGCCGACCAGCATGATCCTGGCCGGGACGGCGCCCTCGCCGAAGACCGTCTGGGTGGCCTCCGCCCAGAGGTCGCAAGACCGGCAACGCGCCGCCTCGGCGACCAGAGCGCGCCAGCGGGCCTCGGCGTCGGCCGCCGGACTCACGGCTACCCGCGCTAGTCGGCGGTGCTGCTGGAGGTGGTGGCCTTCTTGCTGGCCTTCGTCGTCTTGGCCGCCTTGGTGGCCTTGGCGGCGCTCTTGGAGGCAGCCGCCCTGGTGGCCGGCTCGGGCCGGGCGGCGGGCGCCGCGTGGTCGTGCACGTGGGCCTCGCCCCGGTGCTCGTGCTCGAAGTCCTGGTGGGGTACGTGGGAGTGGCGGAGGGCGGAGTGGCTGTGCTCGTGCTCGTGGCTGGAGCTCAGGTGCTCGAATCCGCCGGTGAACTCGTTGTGATTGTGGGTGACGTGGAAGTGCGGGTGCGTGTGCGTGAGCTCCCCGTGCTCGTGCTCCTCCCAGCCGTAACCGGCGGCGTTCCCGTTGTCAGCCACGTTTCCTCCCGTCTGCCGGAGCAGCCCCGGCGAGCGTGCGTCTGTCCTTGGGGCTATACCCGACTCCGCTGGCGCGGACACTCTTCGCCTGGTCCGGCGGCGCCGGCGGG
>DASQQH010000305.1:0-3228 GCA_035643555.1 Acidimicrobiales bacterium
CCATCGTGCAGGCCATGGGGGGCTCGGTGCGCACCGAGGTCCTGCCCGTCTACCCCTACGAGGAGTTCGCCGAGGACCTCCAGCGCGCCGTTGCGGAGTGAGCCCGGCGGGCCACCACAGGCTCGGGCCGTGAGCGAGGGCCCCGGTCCTCCCGAGGAGCCCATCGACCGGGCCTTCACCGAGGCGGTGGCGGGCCTGGCGCCCGGGCCGGCGCGGGACCGGCGGGACCCGGTCCGGGCGGGGACGGGCCTCACCGGGGAGGCGGCCCTGGCCCTCTTCGACGCCCAGGTGGGGAGCCGACACCTCGACCTGGCCGCCCGGTGGCTCCGGGGTCGGGGGGAGGGCTTCTACACCATCGGGTCGTCGGGCCACGAGGGCAACGCCGCGGTGGCGGCCGCCCTGCGCCCGACGGACCCGGCGCTGCTCCACTACCGCTCCGGTGCCTTCTACCTGGCCCGGGCGGCCCAGGTGGCGGGCCAGGATCCGGTGGGGGACGTCCTCCTGGGCCTGGTGGCCTCGGCCGAGGAGCCCATCGCCGGGGGGCGGCACAAGGTCTTCGGCAACGCCGCCCTCAGCATCATCCCCCAGACCTCCACCATTGCCTCCCACCTGCCCCGGGCCGTCGGGGTGGGCTTCGCCATCGGCCGGGCGAGGAAGCTGGGGGTGGCCTCGCCCTGGCCGGCCGACGCCCTGGCGGTGTGCAGCTTCGGTGACGCCTCGGTGAACCACGCCACCGCTACCGGCGCCATCAACGCCGCCTGCCAGGCGGCCCACCAGGGCCTCCCGCTGCCGGTGCTGTTCGTCTGTGAGGACAACGGGTGGGGCATCAGCGTGCGGACCCCCGAAGGGTGGGTGGCCCGGGCCCTGGCCAGCAGGCCCCCCCTGCGCTATTTCGCGGCCGACGGGGCCGACCTGGCCGGCGCCTACGACACGGCGGTGGAGGCAGCGGCCTGGGTGCGGGACCACCGGGCGCCCGCGGTGGTGCACCTGGGGTGCCTGCGGCTCATGGGCCACGCCGGCTCCGACGTGGAGCTCGGCTACCGGTCCCCGACCGAGATCGCCGCCGACCACGCCCGGGACCCCCTGGTGGCGACCGCCCGTCTCCTGGTGGCCGGGGGTCTGCTGGGGCCCGAGGAGGTCCTGGCCCGCTACGAGGCCACCCGGGCCGAGGTGCGCGCACGGGCCGAGGAGGCCCTCGCCCGGCCCCGGTTGGGCGACGCCGCCCAGGTCATGGCCCCCCTCGCCCCCCGCCGACCCGACCAGGTGGCCGCCGCGGCGGCGCAAGCCGCCTCACCGGGCCGGCGGGGCGAGGTCTTCGGCGGGCGGCTCCCCGAGGAGGAGGGGCCCCTGACCCTCGCCACCGCCATCACCCGGACCCTGGCCGACGCCCTGGCCGCCCGGCCCGAGATGCTGGTCTTCGGGGAGGACGTCGGCCGCAAGGGCGGCGTCTACGGCCTCACGCGCCGGCTCACCCGGACCTTCGGGGCGGGGCGGGTCTTCGACACCCTCCTCGACGAGTCCACCATCCTGGGCCTGGCCCTGGGTGCCGGGGTGTCGGGCTTCCTCCCCGTGCCCGAGATCCAGTACCTCGCCTACCTGCACAACGCCGGGGACCAGCTCCGCGGCGAGGCCGCCACCCTCTCGTTCTTCTCCGACGGCCAGTACCGCAACCCCATGGTCCTCAGGGTGGCCGGCTACGCCTACCAGCGAGGCTTCGGGGGCCACTTCCACAACGACAACGCCGTGGGCGCCCTGCGGGACATCCCGGGGGTGGTGCTGGCGTCGCCGGGCCGCCCGGAGGACGCCGCGGCGATGCTGCGGACCTGCCTGGCGGCGGCGGCGGTCGACGGCACGGTCTCGGTCTTCCTGGAGCCGATCGCCCTGTACCACACCGCGGACCTGTACCAGGCCGGGGACCAGGCCTGGCTGGGCCCCTACCAGCCCCCCGACCGGTGGCGGGAGGACCACGTGGCGGTGGGCGCCGGGCGCACCCACGGCAGCGGCGGCGACCTCACGCTGGTGAGCTTCGCCAACGGACTCGCCCTCTCGTTGCGGGTGGCCCGGCGGCTGGGGGCGGCGGGGGTGGGGTGCCGGGTGCTGGACCTGCGCTGGCTCGCCCCCCTGCCCGTCGAGGACCTGTGCCGGGAGGCCCAGGCCACCGGCCGGGTGCTCGTGGTGGACGAGACCCGCCGGAGCGGTGGCGTGTCGGAGGGCGTGGTGGCCGCCCTGGTGGACAACGGCTTCCGGGGCTCCCTGGCCAGGGTGGCCAGCAGGGACAGCTTCGTCCCCCTGGGGGACGCCGCCCACCACGTGCTGGTGTCGGAGGAGGGGATCGAGAAGGCCGCCTGGGAGCTCCTGGGGGACGCCCCATCCTCCTCGGTGTGGGCGTAGCTTCCGGGAACACCGGTGCCGGCCCGGGGGTTGTAGGGGATGGTCGCCGTCGGCGACCGGGAAGGAGCGCAGATGGGCAAGGGGCGGCGCCGGGACCAGCTGGGGCGGGCGTGGGGAGCGGTGCGGGACGCCCTGGCCGCCCTGGGCGGGGCGCTCATGCCCGAGCGGGGCCCCGTTCCGGTCCCCATCCCCGTGCCCGTCGGGGACCGGCCTCGCCGGCACCAGGATCACCGACTACCTGCCCCGACGGATCCGCCACTGGTTCCTGGAGGAGGTGGTCCCCGAGGCCATCCGGAACGGCAGCTGGCAGGGGGAGACGCCGTTCCTGTCCCGCGAGGGGCACCTGGTGTCCACCTCCCAGGTGGTGTTGGCCCACACGTCCGAGGACGGCACCCTGCAGCGGCTGTCGACGATCGCCAGGGACCTCACCTACCGGGACCAGGCGGTGGCGGCCACCGAGGCGTACCGCCAGGAGCGCTACGTGGCCCAGACCCTCCAGGACGCCCTGCTCCCGGCCCTGCCCCCCCTGAAGGACCTGGAGATCACCGCCCGCTACCGCTCCGCCGGCCACCCCGCCGAGGTGGGCGGGGACTGGTACGACGGCTTCGTCCTGCCCGACGGGGACCTGGCGGTGGTGGTCGGGGACGTCATGGGCCACGACGCCCGCGCCGCGGCCACCATGGGCCAGCTGCGCAGCATGGTGCGCGCCCTGGCCTGCGACACCGGGGCCAACCCGAGCTACGTCCTGGGCCGCCTCGACCTGCTGAACGAGTGCCTGGGTCTCACCCCCTTCACCACCCTGGTCCTGGCCCAGGTCCACACCGCCCCGGAGGGCAG
>DASQQH010000306.1:0-3957 GCA_035643555.1 Acidimicrobiales bacterium
CGTCACGGCGGGAGCCGACGCCATCGTGGCCCAGGGCACCGAGGGCGGGGGACACGGGGGGCGTCGCTCGACCCTGCCCCTGGTGCCGGCGGTGGTCGACGCCGTGGCGCCCACCCCGGTCCTGGCCGCCGGGGGGATCACCGACGGCCGGGGGCTGGCCGCCGCCCTGGCTCTCGGCGCCCACGGGGCCGTCCTGGGCACCCGCTTCGCCGCCACCCCCGAGGCCCTGGGGCCGGCCTGGACCAAGGCCAGGCTGGTGGCGGCGTCCGGCGACCGGACCACAAGGACCCGGGTCTTCGACGCCGCCCGGGGCATCGCCTGGCCACCGGCCTACACCGGACGGGCACTCGCCAACGCCTTCATCGACACCTGGACCGGACGGGAGGAGGAGCTGGCCGGGGACGCCACCGCCCGGGATGCCTTCGCCGCCGCCCAGCGGGAGGGGGACGCCGACCAGGGGCTGGTGTGGGCCGGCGAGGGGATCGACCTCCTCGAGGACGTGGCGCCGGCCGAGGAGCTGGTGGCCCGGATCGTCGCCCGGGCCGCCGAGGTCCTGGCAACGGGCCCGGGCGCCCTGGACTGACCACCACCTCGGCGACGGCCGCCTGGTCGCCGGCGCCACGCGGGGACCAAGGGCCCTAGTCCGCGGTGGCGGCGACGCCCAGGCTGGGGGCGTGAGGACGGCCACCTGCCCCGCAGGGCGACCGTCGGGACCCCGACGGGGGCGGATCCCAGTGACCTGGGGCCCGCCGAGGAGGGAGCGACCATGACCGTACCGGCAGAGCCCCACCTGGAGGTTGGCGGCGGCGTGAGGGTGCTGGTGTCGGCGGCCTCCAGGCACGGCGCCACCGCCGAGATCGCCAGCGCCATCGGCGCCGCACTGGCCCGCCAGGGCGTCGACGCCACCGTGCTCGCCCCCGAGGAGGTGACCGAGGTCGAGAGCTATGACGCCGTGGTGCTGGGCAGCGCCACCTACCAGGGCCACTGGCTGGGCCCGGCCAAGGACCTGGCCGGCCGGTTCGCCGACGACCTCGCCGCCCGGCCGGTGTGGCTGTTCTCCAGCGGCCCCGTCGGGGACCCCGAGAGGAAGCTGGTCAAGCAGATGGGCCAGGACCCCGTCGACGTGGCCGACATCGTCGTGGCCACCCGGGCCCGGGACCACCGGGTGTTCGCCGGCAGGCTGGACCGGGGGAACCTGGGGGTGGTGCAGCGGGCCGCCATGGTGTTCTTCCGCAACCTCGAGGGGGACTTCCGGGACTGGGACGAGATCGAGGCCTGGGCCCAGGACATCGCCCGTCACCTGGTGACCACCGCGCCCTGAGCCGCCGCCCGACCCGGCGTCCCGGGGACGGGCCCCCACGGGGGGGCGTCGCGGCTGCGGTGCGACCCCTGGCTACCTCCCCTCGTTCGCCCGCCTGAGGGCGGCCGGGAGCCGACACCCCGCCCCGGGACCGGGGGCCCCGGGCCCCACGGCCGGGGTCCCATCGGGAGACCGGGGCGGGGCGGGAGCCACCGTGGGGCTCCTCGCGGGGAGCGCGTCCACGACCTGGGAGCGGCCCACCTCGGGGGCTGCACGCGCTCCAGGGGCCGTCGACTGTCAGCTGGGGTGAGACGCGGGGTCGCTGGGAGGCCGTCCTGTTCTGTGTGGCCCTCCCGTCGATGATGTCGGGGCTACCGGGCTGGGGCGGCGAGCCGGCGGTCGATCTCGCTGCCCATGATCCCGCAGTCGGTGGCGGGATGGTCGAAGGGACAGAACAGGGCCCCGGCGAGCAGCGCCCGTGCCCGCTGGAGTTCGGTGATGCGAGCGTCGAGCGCGTCGAGGCGCCGGCCGGCGATGGTCTTCCACTCGCCGACGGTCCGGGCGCAGAGGATCCCGTGGACCTCGTCGAGGGTAAGGCCGATGTCTTGCATCATGCCGATGAACACGAGGCGGCGCAGCGTCTCGGCACGGTACCGGCGCTGACCTGACTGATGCGCGTCGGGACGGAGCAGTCCCCGCCGCTCGTAGTAGCGGATGGTGGAGGTGGCCACATGCGCCCGCCGGGCGACGTCACCGATCGTCATCAGAGCCGACACGTCATCACTTGACTTGAAGTCGGGTTCAACTGTCAAGGTTGACCGGTGGCCACCACCCAGACCGCTGTCCCCAATCACCATGCCCACTACTCGGACTTCGCCGGACTCCCCGGGCTCATAGCCGCCGCCGTCATGCTGTACGGCGGAGAGCGAAACGCCCGTCTGGCCCGCCAGCTCTGCGGGCTCGGCGAGGGCGACACCGTGGTCGATATCGGCTGCGGGCCGGGTGGGGCGGTCCGTTACGCGGCCCGCGTCGGGGCCTCCGCCGTCGGGGTCGACCGGGCGCCGGTGATGCTGCGCGTCGCCCGTCTGGCGACGAGGGGTGTCGATCGCGTCCGCTTCGCCCGGGGCAGTGCCGAGGCCGTCCCGTTGCGGGACTCGTCGGTGACGGTGCTGTGGTCGATCGCCTGCGTGCACCACTGGGCCGACCTGGATGCAGGCCTGGCCGAGGCACGACGGGTCCTCCAGCCCGGGGGGCGCCTGGTTGCCATCGAGCGGCACAGCGCCCCGGACGCCCGGGGTCTGGCCAGCCACGGTTGGACCGAGAGGCAAGCTGCGGCGTTCGCCGACCGGTGCGCCACCAGCGGGTTCGACGACCTTCAGTCCCGCGCGCACAAGGTCGGTCGTCGAGCAACCCTCAGTGTCACGGCGACCGCCGGGCCCGGGTACGTCGCACCAGGCTAGCGATCCGGCCACACGGGCATGAGCCCCGGGACCGGGTTGGTGGCCCCGGGCCCGAGCGCATCGAGGTACGGGGAGGCGTGGACAGCCTCGGGACCGTGCGCCCTGCCTACCCCGAGGCCGCCACCCACACCGCGCGACGCCAGGCCTTCGGCTCCACCCTCGACGCCTTCCCGATGTGCGAGGGCGCGCCTGGGGTGGCTGCAGGTCGACCTGGCAGCCACCTTGGCCCTGGCCTTGGCCGCCGCGGCGGGCCTGGACGGCCAGGCCCGAACCGGCGACCCAGCCGAGTGCCTGCGGTTTCGGACCCTGGCGCGCCGGTACGCGACCACCGGGCCGGCGAGCGGTGTGTCGAGGTCGCCCGGGCGGCCGCGGAGATGCTGGGGGCCAGGCGTCCACCGCCCAGTCGGCACTGCCCGTGGCTGCCCTGATGCCTCGGGCGCGACCGGTCCGGGGTGTCGAGCGCCCGGGGCGTCGGTCGGGGGAGGATCGCCTCGGCCACCCCGCCACCACGACGACCGGGGACGGGATCATGGCTGGCGACCGGGCGCCGCCGCTCCGCTACAGGGCGCAGCTCCCTCCCTCGCAGGCCTCGTCGCCGGGGCCATCGGCGCCGCCCACCCGGACCAGGTCGTGGCTCTTGGCCCATGCCCGCTCCAGGGCGCCACGGAGCACCGCGGCCTCCTGGGCGCCGCCGACCGCGTAGGTCCGGTCGATGGCGAAGAAGGGGACCCCGGTGACGAACAGCGCCGCCGCCTCCTCCTCGTCGGCACGGACCTGGTCCCCGTAGGCGTCGGTGGCAAGGACCGCCCGCACCCGGTCGGGGTCCAGCCCCACCTCACCGGCCAGGCCGGCCAGCACCTCCGGCTCGCCGATCGGCCGGGCCTCGCACAGGTAGGCGGCGAGGAGCCGCTCCTTCAGGGCGTCCTGGCGGCCCTCCTCGGCCGCCAGGTGCAGCAGGCGGTGGGCGTCGAAGGTGTTGCCGCCGCGCCGTCCCGCCAGATCGAAGGAGATGCCCTCGCCGGCCGCGGCCTCGCTCATGTGCCGCTGGAAGGCCGCCGCCTCCTCCCGGCTGATCCCGTACTTGGCGGCGAGCGCCGCGGTGGCGTCTCCCTCCCTGACCCGGGGGGCGTCGGGGTCGAGCTCGAAGCTCCGCCACCGGACGCTGACCTGGTCCCGGTGGGGGAAGTCCCCCAGGGC
>DASQQH010000307.1:0-3644 GCA_035643555.1 Acidimicrobiales bacterium
CCATCGCCTGGGCGAGGCCGGCGAAGGTCACCACCGGGTAGGAGGCGAGACGACCGAAGGCGAGCCGGTCGGGGTCACCGAGTGCCTCGCCCGCTGGCTCGATCCCGATGCGCGCCAGATCCCGTTGGGCCTTGGCGACGGTGGCCTCGTCGTCGCCGATAAGGGTGAGAGGGGTGCCCCAGGGGATGGTCCACCCCACATAGACCGAGAACATCGTGCCCAACTCGACACCGACGGTTCCGTGGACGTGGTTGGCGGCAAAGGCCTGACGTCCGCGCAAGTCAACTACCCACTCACCGGCGTCGATACGGCGGCGCAGCTCTGCTGGATCCACCAGTTCGGGGGGTGAGAGGTCGAGGGGCTCCGGGCCGGCGCGGTTGATCGCTCCCATGTGGGCGTAGTAGCGGGGGTAGGCGACCAGCCCCTCGATGAGCGTGCGGACGAACACCTCCTCATCGTCGAGAAGGACAGCCACGTTGGTGTGCCGCTCGTCGCCGACGGTCGACGAGGTGCCGGTCGTCTCCACCGCGGAGCAGAAGCTCCCGAACCCGTGGGTGGGATGCACCTCCACCTGGTCGGGCACCTCGGCCGCCAGCCGCCGCGCCGACTGGTACTGAGCCCGGGTCAGCTCCCCGGTGCGGCCCGGATCCACCAAGTCGGTACGTCCGACGGTGCCGTAGAGGAGGGCACCGCCGGTGAAAACCGCCACGGGTCGCCCGTATTGTTCGACCACGTAGCTCACGTGGCCGGTGGTGTGCCCGGGGGTGGCGAGGGCCCGCAGGACCAGCGAGCCCACCTCGACCATGGCTCCCTCGGCCACCGCCTCACAGGGGAAGGCGACCTCCTCTCCGCCCCCGATCAGGTGGCGCGCCCCGGTGAGCGCGGCCAGCTCCCGTCCACCGCTGACGTAGTCGTTGTGCAGATGCGTCTCGACCACACAGGCGATCCCGGCCCCGGCCTCCTCGGCTGCGGTGAACACGCGGTCCAGGTCGCGCTGGGGATCGACGGCGACGGCGACCTCCCCGTCGGAGACGAGATAGCTGCGGTCCCCCAGCTCGGGGGTCTCGATCCTGGTGACAGTTGCCATCCTTTGGGCTTTACCCGAACAAAAGTACGTACATACCAATGACTGGCCCTGTTCGCCAGAGAGACGTGCGCCACCATGTTGCCCACCGGCGATCGACCCCGACACGGGGGACCGGATGATCACGCCCCGGCAAACCCTGGCCGAGGCCGCCGCACCCGTTCGGTGACCGTGGCCGCTAGGGCCGCTCCGTCCGGGTCACCACCACGTGGAACACCGCCGGTCGGGACCAGGGTCCGCGTCACCTGAGGGGCTCTGGCCCCGACGGGTGTACGGGACGGCCCACCCCTGGGGCCCCATCTACCCGAGACCGGCGCCGAGGGTGAGCCCCCGCACGGCCCGTTCGGTGCCCGCCGCGACGGTCTGGACCACCAGCCTTGCCAGCACCGAGGACCAGGCGTCGGCGGCGGTGCCCGTCACCACAAGCAGGGGGGACAGGGTCGCCACCTCGGAGAACTGCCTGCAAGCCAGGAGCCACAGGATCGCCGCGTGACCCCCCTTGGCGATCCTGACCACCACCGTGCAAGGGCCATCGGGATCAGGGAGTGCGGCCGCGCTGGTGGTAGCTCCCCCAGCCGTCTGGTCGCTGGCGGTGGCCCCGGCTGTGGCGGTCACCGCCGCCCCCCTGGCGGGCCTGAAGGACGCGACGACGAGGAGGGGCAGGGGCGTGCGCAACTGCGTCGAGGCCCCGGCGTACCAGCGCGAGGTGGAAGACCCCACCTCCCTGGGACACCTCGGGCTCTCAGAGCCGGCGTGGGAGGGTAGGAAGTTCTTCACCCTCGTGGGTCTCTCCTACCGGGCGCCCCAACACCGGGGAGGGGCCGCACCAGGGGGCTCCACCGCCGCCGCGCTATCCGGGACCAGGGTGTTCGTGGTGGGCCCGGCAGGGATCGAACCTGCGGCCAAGGGATTATGAGTCCCCTGCTCTGACCACTGAGCTACGGGCCCTGGTGGGTGGTCACCGCCCGCGCTGGGCTCCGGGGGGGAGACTCGAACTCCCAACCGACGGATTAACAGTCCGCTGCTCTGCCGATTGAGCTACCCCGGAAGGAGACCGGTCTGACCCTAGCAGGAGGGGGGCGACCGGCCTCGGGCACGCCCAGCCTTGCCTGCCCCCGACGACGCGGGCCGGCGGCGCCCTGTCCAGGGCATCGGGGGCCATGACGCCATCGGCGGGCCGGACACGGGCCCACCCCGCGGTGGCGGTGGGCCGGGGCATCTCTGTCTGGGACGGCGGGAGCCCCCACGGGCGCGGTGGCGGAGGACCAGCCCGGTGCCCGCCACGAGGCCGGTGACCGCCGTTCCGGCCAGGAACAGTCGGGCGGGCCCCGCCGAGGGGAGGGCCGACATCGCCCCGACCGGACCGGTGTGCACCCGGCCACCGCGAGTCCGGCCGCGAGATCCTTGCTCGGTATGCCGGCGGCTGGCGTATCGTGTCCACGTTGTATCGGCAATGTCGCCAGGAACGGACGCCCGCCGGGCCCTCGTCCGCCTCACCGGGGCCCGTCTTCGCCAGAGGGTAGGAACCCGCCATGAGGATGCGATTCGGGATGATGATCGGCTTCGCCGCCGGCTACTACCTGGGCGCCCGGGCCGGACGACAGCGCTACGAGCAGCTCAACCGTCTGCTCACCCAGGCCAGGGGGTCCGAGGCGGCGGACGCGGCGGCTGGCAAGGCCCGAGCGCTGGCGGACCTCGGTGTCGAGCGCGCCCGAGGTCTGGTGGAGAACCGGGTAGGCAACAGCTCCCTCGCCCAGGCGCTCGGCACCCAACGGCGCCGCGGGGGCTAGGCTCCTCCCGCCACCGCGAGGGCACGGAGAGGCCGCCCTGGCGGGTCAGGGTTCGTCCAGGTAGTCCCGCAGCGGCTGGCTGCGCAGCGGATGACGCAGCTTGGCCAGGGTCTTCGACTCGATCTGGCGCACCCGCTCCCGGGTGACCCCGAACACCCTTCCCACCTCCTCGAGCGTGCGCACCTGGCCGTCATCGAGGCCGAAGCGCAGCCGCACGACCTCCTGCTCCCTCTCGCTGAGCTCCGAGAGGACCTTCTTGACGGCCTCGTTGAGGAGGGTCCGGGCGGCAGCGTCGGGCGGCACGGTTGCCCGGTGGTCCTCGATGACGTCGGACAGGCTGAAGCTGTCCTCGTCTCCCATGGGCTGGTCGATGGACACGGTGTCCTGATTGATGCGAAGGATGTCACGCACCCGTTCCACCGGGAGCTCGGCCCTGGTGGCGACCTCGTCCAGGGTCGGCTCGCGGCCGAGGTCCTGGAGCAGCTGGCGCTGGACCCGGACCACCCGGTTGATCGTCTCCACCATGTGCACCGGGACACGGATGGTCCGAGCCTGGTCCGCGATGGCTCTGGTGATGGCCTGGCGGATCCACCACGTGGCATAGGTGGAGAACTTGAAGCCCTTCGTGTAGTCGAACTTCTCGACAGCGCGGATGAGGCCCAGGTTCCCCTCCTGGATCAGGTCCAGGAAGGCCATCCCCCGGTTGCGGTAGCGTTTGGCGATCGAGACCACCAGCCGCAGGTTGGACTCGATCACCACCTCCTTGGCCC
>DASQQH010000308.1:0-4201 GCA_035643555.1 Acidimicrobiales bacterium
CCGCCGATCCGCCCTGCCCCCGGGTGGGCGATCCGCCGGCGGTGCACCCGGCCACGGTGTCGCTCATTGCCCGCCCACGACCACGTCGATGACCGCCGAGCGCCCCTCGGCCACCGCCGCCAGGCCACGCTTGAACGCTCCCGAGAGCTCCGCCGTGGTGGTGACCTGCTCCCCGTAGGCGTGGCACGCCTCCGCCACCCCGGCGAAGTGGGGCGGGCGGGCAAAGCGGGTGCCCGCGACGCTGCCGGCCGCCGCGGCGGCCCCGTCGGGGAACAGCTCCAGGACGGGCAGTCGGCTCGCCCGGTAGCCCTCGTTGTCCAGGATCACCGTGAGGAACGGGGTGTCGGCCTCCGCGGCCAATGCCAATGCCGCGGTGGGCACGCCGAACTGGAAGCTGCCGTCGCCCACGATGGCGGCCACGACCCGGCCCGGCCGGGCCAGCTTGACGCCCACCGCCCCTCCCAGGGCCCAGCCCAGGCCCGGGCCACCGGCCTCGAGGAACGTCCCCGGGGTGCTCCGTTCCAGGTGTTCGTGGACCACGGCGGCGTTGGTGACGGCCTCCTCGAGGACGATGTCCTCGGGGGACAGAAGCTCGCTCAGGGCGGCGACGGCCGCCGCTGGCGTCGGCATGGCCATCCCTCGGGCCTCGGTGACAGCCGCCTTCTGGCGATTGCCGTTCGAGCCCGCGGCGCCGAGCACGGCCTCCCGGCGTGTCGACCAGCGGACGGCCAGCTCCGGATCCTCGGCGGACATGGCCGCCAGGGCACCGACGAGCTGCTCCAGGGCGGTCGCACCGTCGGCCATCACGGCGAGCTCGGCGGGGAACGACCACAGCGGCATGTCGGCCTTCACCGGATCGGGGTCGATGTGGACCACCCGGGCGTCCGCGGCGGGTCGCACGCGCCGGGGGATCCAGGGCACGTCACACTCCACGACGAGGATCACATCCGCCTCCGCCACCGCACGCTGGGTGGCCTCCGGCGACCGCAGGTGCAGGGGGTGGGACCATGGGATGTTCAGCGCCTCGGGGCGACCCCCGACCCGGAGCCCCACCAGATCAGCCAGGCGCGCCAGGGCCGCCACGGCCCGAGGCTGGCGACCCACCCTGGCCGTGAGCACCAGCGGCCGCTCCGCCCCGGCCACAAGCCCCGAGATCCGACGAAGCTCGTCGGTCCCGACCGGAGGGGGCGCCGGGACCGCATAGCCAGCGGCCTCGTCCTCACGCACCACGGCCGGCTCCATGAGCACGTCGCGGGAGACCGTCAGGTAGGTTGGCCCGGCCACCGGGGCTGTTGCGATCTGCACCGCCCGACCGACGCACCGGGCCACGACGTCGGGCCGGGTGATCTCCATGCTCCACTTGGCGTACCCGCGCACGATGCCCGCCTGGTCCGGGACGTCCTGGTGCCAGTGGATGGGGTTGGACCGCCCGCCCGGCACGTCCGGATCCTCCCCGTAGGGGGCCTTCCCCGCTATGAGGACCACACCGGCGCGATCCCGGAACGCGTCATGGACCATGGCCCCCAGGTTCTGGGTGCCCACGTCCACGTGGACGACCACGCACTGGGGACGCCCGGTCACCTTCCAGTAGCCGTGGGCAGCGGCCAGGGCCACCGCCTCGTGGGAGCACGGCACCACCCGTGGGATCCGCACCCCCCGGGCCGGCAGGGAGGTCATCGCCTCCTGGAAGGGGGCGGTGTCGGTACCCGGGTTGAGGAACAGGAACTCGACCCCGTGCTGGGCCAGGAGGGCCAGGATCTGTTCGGCGGTGGTCCACTCGGACCCCGCCGTCCGCGACACCCTGGTCATGGGCATCCTCCCGCTCGGGATCGGCGCACCGCCGTCTGCGCCAAGCCGGTGGCCGGTCCCGTCATCCCGGCCGCTCGGAGGCCCGGGACCCCGTCGAGGCGGTGGCGGTCGGCCGATCGGGCTGACCGATCCCGAACCGACGGACGCTCTCGAGGAGGGAGACCCGCCGCAGGTAGTCGCGCTGTCGGTCGGGACTGGCGGCGATCGCCCGCATCTCGGCGTGGTTGGCCTGACGGACCGCGTCGTCACGTTCCTTGAGGCGCGCGGTGTTGCGCTCAGTGTCCGCCTGCACGTAGGAGATCGCTACCTGACGACGCCGATGGGCAAAGGCTCGGAGCTCGCGCTCGGGGTCCGAGCGATCGTGCCAGCACCGGCCCAGGCGGATCGTCGCGTCCATGGCGTCGTGGATCCCGCTGTTGAGCCCCACCCCACCGATGGGGCTGTTGATGTGGGCGGCGTCCCCCAGCAGCAGGACCCTCCCCGACCGGAAGCTCGCTGCCACCCGCTGATGGACGGGGTACAGCTGGCGGTCAACCACCTGGTAGGGCTCCGCCTTCGGCGCCACCCCCTGGAACTGGCGTTCCACGACGCTCGGGAGCAGGGCGTGGTCGTCGGACTGCTCCGGAGGGACGGGCCACAGCACCCGCCACGACTCCGGGGTCCGCAGAATGAACAGCCACTGGGTCGGGTCGGCCACGTAGTTCACCGCCGCCAGCCCGGGAAGGAGGGCGTCCAGGGGGGTGGGCGTGCTGGCGATCAGGAACCGCTCGGGGTAGGTCACACCCTCGAAGGGGATCCCCAGCAGGCGGCGGGCGGTACTGCTCGCTCCGTCCGCCGCCAGGACGAACCCGGCCGACACCTCCTCGCTGCGACCGTCCCGCTGGAAGGTGACCCTGATCTCCCCGTCGGCCGGGGCCAGGTCGGTGAGCGTCGAGCCGAAGCACAGCTCGACGTCGTTCGTCGCCGACAGCCGGTCGTGCAACATCCGCACCAGGTGCTGCTGGTTGAGCTGCAGCCGGAACGGGTAGCGGGTCTCGTCGGCGAGTACGGAGAAATCGAACTCGGCGATCAGGCCATCTCGTCGGTCCCGGAACTGGTAGCGCGGCACGATCAGGCCCTGGGCCAGCATCGGGTCCACGACGCCGACGTGCTCCAGCAGCTCCAGGGTCGACGCATGGAACGTCGAGGCCCGCCAGTCCGGTTGGGGCCGGGGCTGGGTCTCCAGCACCACGACCGGGACCTCCTGGCGGGCCAGCATGGCGGCGGCGGTCATGCCGACCGGTCCCGCCCCCACCACGACGACAGGACGAGGCCCGCGCTTCCCCATCGCGCCGTACTGTAGGTTCTCGTTCTGCCACAGACAATTGCGGTGGATTGGTTTCTTTCATGGACAACGAGCTGCCCTCGTACCTGCTCCAGTCGGTGCACAACGCCCTCCGCCTGCTACGTCTGGTGAGTGAACGCCGGGCGCTGCGGGTCACCGAGGCCGCCCAGTTCCTCGACGTGGTCCCCTCCACGGCGCACCGGCTCCTCGCCACGCTCAACCATCACGGGTTCGTGACCCAGGAGGCCCCCGGCGGCGCCTACCTGCCCGGGCCCACCCTCACCGAGGTCGCCTTCGCCACCCTCGGGGGCATCGACATCCGCGAGGCGGCCCGGCCGGTGCTGACCGATATCAAGGACGCGACCAAGGAGACCGTGAGCCTCATGGTCCTCGAGGGTGACCAGGTGCGTTTCATCCAGTCCCTGGAGGGCCCCCGTTCGCTCAAGGTGGGCTCCCGTCTGGGGGCGGTGCTGCCGGCGCACTGCACCTCCGCCGGGAAGTCCATGCTCGCCCTGCTCCGCCCCGACGACCTGGCCCGTCGGTATCCACGAAGGCGTCTCCGAGGCGTCTCGGCGAACTCCATCCAGACCTGGGAGGAGCTGGTGGGGGAGTTGGACGAGGTCCGCCACCGCGGCTACGCCACGAACTTCCAGGAGGGCGACGCGGGCATCAGCGGGGTCGGCGCCTGTGTCCGGGACGCGAGCGGCGGCCCCCTGGCCGGCGTCGCCATCGCCGCACCCGCCTCCCGGCTGCCCACCGCCACGGCCGCCGCTCAGCTCGCTCGCCCACTGCTCCAAGGCGTGGCGACCATCGAGGCGAAACTGCGCGTCTGACCCCAGGACCCCGTCGGAACACCCGGCCCGACCGCTACACGGTCGTTGCCCGGCGGTGCCGCTCTCTGCGCCGGTCAGTGCCGGCCCCGTGGTCACCGCCCGGCGCGCTCATCGCCCCACTATCGGGGCGGGGGGAACCGGCCCCCGCCCGGCCCCACGGGTCACCGAGGCCGTGGCGCCCGCGGCCGTCACGCCCACCTCCAGGCGGCCAACCCCCGAGACCTCGACGGCCACC
>DASQQH010000309.1:0-6322 GCA_035643555.1 Acidimicrobiales bacterium
GGCGTACCGGTGTGGGAGGGCTACGGCCTGACCGAGACCTCCCCGACCGTCGCTGCGACCCCGGTGCGGGGCAGGGCCAGGCCCGGGAGCGTCGGTGCCCCGCTCCCCGGGGTCGAGGTGCGGGTGGTGGACCGGGACGGCAGCGATGTGCTGGTCGGGGACCCGGGGGAGGTCTGGGTGCGGGGCCCGAACGTCTTCGCTGGCTACTGGGGCCACCCGGAGGCCACGGCCCGGGTCCTCGACGGGGAGGGATGGCTCCACACGGGGGATGTGGCGGTCGTCGACGAGGAGGGTGGGCTGCGCATCGTCGACCGGATCAAGGACCTCATCATCGTGTCGGGGTTCAACGTCTACCCGGCGGAGGTGGAGCAAGTCCTCGAGGACCACCCGGGGGTGGCCGACGCGGCCGTCATCGGGGTGGCGGACGAGCGCACGGGGGAGGCCGTGTCCGCCTCGGTGGTCCCCGCGCCAGGGGCGGCACCCACCGAGGCGGACCTGATCGCACACTGTGCACGCGCGCTTGCCAGCTACAAGTGCCCATCACAGGTCCGGGTGGTGCAGGCGCTGCCCCGAGGGCCGGGAGGCAAGGTGGTCCGCCGGCTCCTCCGGTGACCTGCCGACACAGGACGCCCCCCTCCCTGAGGGCCGCCGGACTAGGGTGAGCGCCGTGGTCGGACGTGTTGCCCCGGCGGGTTGACCACCCCGTGCGAATGAGTGCTCCCCCGTATCCGGTCCACCTGATCCTCGAGGGTCGGCCCTGTCTGGTGGTGGGCGGCGGGCGGGTCGGCGCCCACAAGGCGGCGGGCCTGTTGGGCTCCCGGGCGCGGGTCCACGTGGTGGCCCGGTCGGTGGGTCCGGGGGTGCGGTCCCTGGGAGCGGCGGGGTCCGCCCCGACAACCGGCGAGGACCAGGTGCCGACCCACGACGACCCCGGGGTCCTCTCCTGGGAGGAGCGGCCCTGGCGACCGGGGGACGCCGGCGGCTACCACCTCGCGGTCGTGGCCGTGGGTGATCGCGCCCTCGGTCACCGGGTGGCCGCCGACGCCGAGGCGGCGGGTGTGTGGGTCAACGTCGCCGACGACCCCGCCGCCTGTTCGTTCACCCTCCCCTCGGTCCTGCGACAGGGCCCGGTGACGGTGACCGTGGCCACCGGGGGCCACAGCCCGGCGCTGGCGGTCTGGCTCCGGGACCGGCTGGCCCGGGAGGTCGGCCCCGAGTACGCGGTGGCCGCCGAACTCCTCTCGGCCGTGCGGGAGGAGCTCCGGGCAGCCGGGCAGGCCACCGAGGGGGTTGACTGGCAAAGCGCGCTCGACTCGGACATGCTCGGGTTGGTTCGAGCCGGCCAGGTCGATCGAGCAAGGGAGCGGCTCCGGGCGTGTCTGTCGTTGTCGTAGGCCTCAACCACCAAACGGTGCCCCTCGAGGTGCTCGAGGCCATGACGGTGTCGGAGGCCGCCCTGCCCAAGGCCCTCCGGGGCCTGGTCGACCCCGGCAACCTCTCTGAGGTGGTCGTCCTCTCCACCTGCGCCCGCACCGAGGTGTACGCCGTCGCTGAGCGGTTCCACGGCGGGCTGGCGGACGTGCACGGCTTCCTCGCCGACCTGGCCCCCTCGCGACCGCCCGACTGGCGGGACCGCCTGTACTGCCACTTCGACGACGACGCCGTTGGCCACCTGTTCGAGGTGTCGGCAGGGTTGGACTCGGCGGTGTTGGGTGAGGGGGAGATCCTGGCCCAGGTCCGCTGGGCCTGGGAGCGGGCCCGGGAGGAGCGGACGGCAGGCTCCGTTCTCTCCGAGCTGTTCCGCCGGGCGACCGAGGTGGGCAAGCGGGCCCGGTCGGAGACCGACATCGCCCGGGGGACGACCTCGGTGTCCCAGGCTGCGGTGGCCCTGGCCAAGGAGCGCCTCGGCGGCTCCCTGGACGGCCGGCGGGTCCTGGTCCTCGGTGCCGGCGAGATGGGCGAGGGGATGGCCCAGGCGCTGGGGGCGGCCCGAGCGGAGGTGCTCGTGGCCAACCGGACCTGGTCGCGGGCCGCGGCCCTGGCCGACAGGGTTGGCGGTCGCCCGGTGGAGATGGCGGCCGTGGTGGGGGCGCTCGCCGAGGTCGATGTGCTCCTCTGCTCGACGGGTGCGCCCGGGACCGTCGTGGAGGCCGACGACCTGGCCCCGGTGATGGCGGCCAGACCCGACAGGCCGCTGTTCGTGGTCGACCTCGCCGTCCCCCGTGACGTCGATCCCGGGGTGGCCGGCGTTCCGGGTGTCCGCTTGGCGGACATGACCGAGCTGTCGGCGTTCGCCCGTGCGGGGATGGCCGCCAGACGGGCCGAGGTGACCCGCGTCCGGGTCATCCTCGCCGAGGAGGTGCGGCGGTACCAGGAGGCGCGGGCCGCCCGGACGGCCGCCCCCATGGTGGCGGCCCTGCGGGAGCGGGCCGAGGCGATCCGCCAGGCCGAGCTGGAGCGCCACGGGGGGCGGTTGGCCCGCCTGGATCCCAAGGACCGCGAGGCCGTGGAGACCCTCACCCGGCAGTTGCTGAACAAGCTGCTCCACGAGCCGACCATGGCTCTCAAGGAGGCCGGGGGCACGCCCCGCGCCGATCGGCTGGGGGAGGCCCTCCGCACCCTGTTCGATCTGTGATGAGCCGGGTCGCGCCGGCACGTCGGTAGCCGGCGAACCGCCATCGTGGAGCCGTTGGCGTCGTCCACTCCTCGGACCCTCCGCCTGGCCACCCGGGGCAGCGCCCTGGCCCGTCGCCAGGCCGAGGTCGTGGCGGCGCTCCTGGCGGCGGTGGGCCGGCCCACCGAGCTGGTGGTGGTCACCACCACCGGTGACCGCCAAAGCGGTGTTCCGGTCTCGGCGATGGGCGGCCAGGGCGTGTTCGTCAAGGAGGTCCAGGTGGCGGTCGCCGAGGGGCGGGCGGACCTGGCGGTGCACTCTGCCAAGGATCTGCCGGCGGCGACGCCGCCGGAGCTGGTGCTGGCGGCCATCCCCGAGCGCGGCGACCCCCGGGACGCCCTGGTGGGACGCTCGCTCGAGGACCTGGGCCCCGGTGCGGAGGTGGCCACGGGATCTCCCCGCCGGCGGGCCCAGCTGGCGCGGCTGCGCCCGGACCTGCGCTTCACCGAGCTGCGGGGCAACATCGCCACCCGGTTGTCGCGAGTCCCCCCGGCCGGGGCGGTGGCGGTGGCGGCGGCCGCGCTCGCCCGCCTCGACCTCGGGGACCGGGTGGCCGAGGTGCTCGACCCGTCGGTCCTGGTTCCCCAGGTGGGCCAGGGGGCCCTGGCGGTCGAGTGCCGGGTGGACGACCGGGAGGTCCGGGAGGTCCTCGCCGGTGTCGACCACCGACCCTCGAGGGTGTCGGTCGAGGCCGAGCGGGCGTTCCTGGCGGCGATCGGCGGGGGCTGTGACCTGCCCCTCGGCGCGTACGCCCGGCCGCCCTCCGGTGGCCGGGTCCACCTGGAGGCCATCCTGGCCAGCCCCGACGGGCGCAGGCTCCTCCGACGTCAGGGCGCTGGGTCCGAGCCCGGGGCGCTCGGCCGGGAGCTGGCCGTGGCCCTGGTGGACCTCGACGGCGGGCGTGACCTCCTGGCGACGGGGCGGGGGGAACCGCCTATCACCGGCGAGGGCCAGGCCTCGACGGGGGGCCGGGACGGGTGAGCGTGTACCTGGTGGGGGCAGGTCCGGGGGACCCCGGGCTGCTGACGGTGCGGGGGGCGTCCCTGCTGGGGCGGGCCGAGGTGGTGGTCCATGACCGGTTGGCCAGTCCAGAGCTGCTGGCCCTGGCGCCCCCGGCGGCCGAGCGCATCGACGTGGGCAAGCGGCCTGGTCGGCCCGTCGACCAGGGAGAGATCAACCGGCTGCTCGTCAGGGAGGGGCGCGCCGGCCGCCTGGTCGTCCGGCTGAAGGGGGGTGATCCCTTCGTCTTTGGTCGGGGCGGTGAGGAGGCCTTGGCCCTGGAGGAGGCGGGGGTCGCCTACGAGGTGGTGCCCGGGGTCACCTCGGCGGTGGCGGCGCCCGCCTACGCCGGGGTTCCGGTCACCCACCGGGGCCTGTCGACCTCCTTCACGGTGGTGACCGGCCACAGCCGGCGGGCCGGCGAGGCCGAGGTGGACTGGGAGTCCCTCGCCGGGGTGGGCGGCACGGTGGTGGTCCTCATGGGCGTCGCCCATCGGGCGGAGATCGCCGCCCGCCTGGTCGCGGGCGGGCGGGACCCCGCCACCCCGGTGGTGGTCGTGCGCTGGGGCTCCCAGCCCGCCCAGGAGGTCATCCGCACCAGCCTGGCCGAGCTCGGGGAGGTGAGGGTGGAGGCGCCGGCGACGATGGTGATCGGTCCGGTGGCCGGGCTGGACCTCGGCTGGTTCGCCCGCCGGCCCCTCACCGGGTGGCGGGTGGTGGTGGTGCGGGCCAGGGAGCAGGCCCCCGAGCTGGTGGCCGCCCTGGCAGCGGCGGGCGCCGAGGCGATCCCCGTCCCGGTGATCGAGGTGGTCCCTCCGGCCGACGGCGGGGCGGCCCTGGCCGCGGCGGCGGCACGGGTCCGGGAGTACGACTGGGTGGTCTTCACCTCGGCCAACGCCGTGTCCCGGTTCGTGCCGCTCCTCCGGGACGCCCGTGACTTCGGCTCGGCACGGGTCGCTGCCATCGGGCCGGGGACGGCTCGGGCCCTGGCGGCCCACGGGGTGGCCCCGGACCTGGTGCCCGAGACCTACGTCGCCGAGGCCCTGGTCGCGTCCTTCCCGCCGGCACCCTCGGGTGGTGGCCGGGTCCTGGTGCCCCGCGCCGCGGCGGCCCGTCCCGTGCTGCCCGAGGGGCTCCGGGGGGCGGGGTGGGAGG
Organism: Acidimicrobiales bacterium; assembly: GCA_035643555.1. Taxonomy (GTDB): domain Bacteria; phylum Actinomycetota; class Acidimicrobiia; order Acidimicrobiales; family JAJPHD01; genus DASQQH01. Next base: position 4,829 of record DASQQH010000309.1, read on the forward strand.
TGGAGGTGGTCACCGCCTACCGCACCGAGCACCCTCGCCCGTCGCCCGAGGCCCTCGCCCGGGCCGCCGGGGCCCACGCCATCTGCTTCACCGCCTCGTCCACCGTGGCGGGGTGGGTACGGGTGGCCGGCGGCCTGGTCCCCCCGCTGGTGGCCTGCATCGGGCCGGTGACCGCCGCCGAGGCGGCTGCCCGGGGGCTCCGGGTGGACGTGGTGGCCGGTCGGCACACGATCGAGGGGCTGGTCGCCGCCCTGGTGGACGCGGCCGGGGGCAAGGTCCTGGCCGACCCGGGCATCCCCCGAGGTCCCGGGGGTGGCGGGGGTGCGCCCCACCCGGGAGGGGCGAACACGGGCCCCGCGCCGAGGGCGTAGGCTCGTGACGATGCGCAGGTTCCCCACCACCCGACCTCGCCGTCTCCGTCGGAGCCCGGCGCTGCGACGGGCAGTGGCCGAGACCAGGCTCGCCGTGGACGACCTGGTGGCGCCGTTGTTCGTCCGGGAGGGCATCGACGAGGCGCGGGAGATCGCCTCCATGCCCGGCGTGGTCCAGCACACGGTCCCCTCGTTGGTGAAGGAGGGTCGCCGGCTGGCCGGACTTGGCATCCCGGCGATGGTCCTGTTCGGGGTCCCCGCCGACAAGGACCCCACCGGCTCGGCCGCCTGGGCGCCCGACGGCATCGCCCAGGTCGCGCTCGGGGAGCTCCGGGCGGAGTTGGGCGACGACATGGTCCTGATCGCCGACCTGTGCCTGGACGAGTACACCGACCATGGTCACTGCGGGGTCGTGGACGACCAGGGCGGGGTGGACAACGACGCCACCCTGGAGCTGTACGGCAGGGTGGCGGTGGCCCAGGCCGAGGCCGGGGCCCACGTCGTCGCCCCCAGCGGGATGATGGACGGCCAGGTCGCCGCCATCAGGGCGGCGCTGGACGGGGCGGGGCAGCAGTCGGTCGCCATCCTCGCCTACGCCGCCAAGTACGCCTCGGCCCTCTACGGCCCGTTCCGTGACGCGGTCGAGGTGACGATCGCCGGCGGTGGTGACCGGCGGGCCTACCAGCAGGACCCCCGCAACCGTCGGGAGGCGGCCTCGGAGGTGGCCCTCGACGTCGCCGAGGGTGCCGATCTGGTGATGGTCAAGCCCGCGGTGTCCTACCTCGACGTCATCGCGGACGTGCGGCGGGCGGTCGACGTGCCCGTCGCCGCCTACCACGTGAGCGGCGAGTACGCCATGGTCAAGGCCGCCGCCGAGCGGGGCTGGCTGGACGGCCCGGCCGTCCTGGCCGAGCACGTGATGGCGGTCAAGCGGGCGGGGGCCGACCTGGTCCTCACCTACGCCGCCGCCGAGCTGGCCGAGGCCCTCCAGGGGCGGTGACCCTCACCGCCACGAACGCCGAGTGCTACCGGCGGGCCTGCCGGGTCATCCCCGGGGGGGTCAACTCCCCGGTGCGGGCGTTCACGGCGGTCGGGGGGGTGCCCTACTTCGTGGCACGGGCGG
>DASQQH010000310.1:0-2267 GCA_035643555.1 Acidimicrobiales bacterium
CGGCTCGGCCCGGGCCACCAGGGCGGCGTAGAAGCTGGGCACGGCGAAGAACAGCGTCGGGCGGGTCTCGCCGGCCAGGGCCACCGCACCCTCGGGGCTCGGCCTCGCCGGCCACAGCACCGCCGAGGCGCCGGAGAAGAGGGGAAAGAAGACGGAGTTGCCCAGCCCGTAGGCGAAGTAGGCCTTGGAGACCGACAGCACCCGGTCCCCGGGATCGATGCCGAGGGCCGCCTCGCCCATGGCCCGGTGGTAGCAGCGCGGGTCACGGTGGCGGTGCAGGGCCGCCTTGGGGCGCCCGGTGGTGCCCGAGGTGTACTGGGCGTAGGCAATGGCCTCACCACCCACCGGGTGGGGTGGGACGGGATCCCGGCTGGCGACGGCCGCCGCCAGGTCCCCCGGGTCGAGCACGGGCCGGGACCCGCCGAACCGGGCGGCCAGGCCCGGCTCGCACACCACCACGGCGGGGTCGGCGTCGTCGGCCAGCCAGGCGTGGTCGCCCTCGGGCAGGCCCGGGTTCACCGGCACCGCGATCCCCCCCAGGTGCACCGTCCCCAGGAAGGCCGCGGGGAACCACCGGCCGTCGGCGAGGGCGAGCAGCACCCGGGCCCCGGGCGCCACGCCGTGATCGGCCAGCACGCCGGCCACCCGGGCCACGAGGTCGTGGACCTCGCCGTGGGACAGGACCCCCGTCCCCGCCTCGACGAAGGCCGGGCGGTCGGCCCACCCCGAGGCCTCCGCCAGGGCGGCCAGGGCGGCGGACAGGTTCTCCTCCGCCCGCCCCGGGGACCCCCTGGGGGCCGACCTGCTCCACCCGGTGGCCGCGCCAGCCATCGGGCGCATGCTAGCGACTGTGACGAGCGATGCTCGTTGTGCCATCCGGGCCGGCGCTCCCCCTCGTCGCTCCCCGGCGCGGTCCCGCCCCCCACCGGCCACCCGATGTTCTCCCATCACACTTCTCGCGTCAGCGGCCAGCCCGATGCTGCGGAAACCGCCACGGCCGGTGCTCACGGCCGGCGTGCGAGCGGGGGCCCCGCTGGGGCGACCACAGGGGGCTGCTACGTTCAGCGGTACGATGACCGTTTCTCTGACGCGCCCTTGGTGACATGGCCGAGCTCGCGACCCTGGCAGACGCGGTGGCCGAGCTGGTCCACGACGGGGACACGGTGGCCCTCGAGGGCTTCACCCATCTGATCCCCTTCGCCGCCGGCCATGAGGTCATCCGGCAGGAACGCCGGCACCTGACCCTCGTGCGCATGACCCCGGACCTCATCTACGACCAGCTCATCGGGATGGGCTGTGCGGACAAGCTGGTCTTCTCCTGGGCGGGGAACCCGGGCGTGGGCTCCCTCCACCGCTTCCGGGACGCCGTGGAGCAGGGGTGGCCCCAGCCGCTGGCCCTCGAGGAGCACAGCCACGCCGGCATGGCCAACCGGTACGTGGCGGGGGCCTCGGCCCTGCCCTTCGCCGTGCTCCGCGGCTACCGGGGCACCGGCCTCATGGCGCACTCGCCCACCGTGGCGCCCATCACCTGTCCCTTCACCGGCGAGACCCTGGTGGCGGTGGCCGCCCTGGCGCCCGATGTGACCGTGATCCACGCCCAGCAGGCCGACCGCCAGGGCAACGTGGCCCTGTGGGGCATCACCGGGATCCAGCGGGAGGCGGTGCTGGCCGCCAGGCGGTCGCTCGCCACCGTGGAGGAGGTGGTGGACCACCTCGAGCCCCGGCCCGGGGCGACCGTGCTGCCCTCCTGGGTGGTCACCGCCGTCGCCGAGGTGCCCGGCGGCGCCCACCCCTCCTACGCCGCCGGCTACTCGGAGCGGGACAACGCCTTCTACCGGGCCTGGGACGCCGTGAGCCGGGACCGCGACCGGTTCCTCGAGTGGATGGCGGCCAACGTCCTGGCGCCGGCGGCAACCGGGGCGGGTGCTCGACCGTGACCGAGGCCCCCCAGGCCGGCGACTGGAGCCCGGACGAGATGATGACCGTGGCCGCGGCCCGCCAGCTCACCGAGGGCGCCGCCTGCTTCGTGGGCATCGGGCTGCCGAGCACGGCGGCCAACCTGGCCAGGGCCACCCACGCCCCGGGCCTGGTGCTCATCTACGAGTCCGGCACCATCGGCGCCAAGCCCACCCGGCTGCCGTTGTCCATCGGGGACGGGGAGCTGGCCACGACCGCCGACACGGTCGTGTCCGTCCCCGAGGTCTTCAACTACTGGCTCCAGGCGGGCCGGGTGGACGTGGGGTTCCTCGGCGCCGCCCAGATCGACC
>DASQQH010000311.1:0-2522 GCA_035643555.1 Acidimicrobiales bacterium
CCCCTCCACCCTGGTGACCAGCACCTGCCCCGGCGCCAGGAACACCGGGGGCGTGCGCGCCGCCCCCACCCCGCCGGGCGTCCCGGTGGCAATGAGGTCGCCGGGCTCCAGGGTGGTGAACTGGCTGATGTAGGCGACCACCGCCGCCGGGCCAAAGACCAGGTCCGAGGTGCGGGACCGCTGCATGACCTGGTCGTCGACCTCGCAGGACACCTCGAGGTCGACGGCGTCGCCCACCTCGTCACCGGTGACCAGGAAGGGCCCCACCGGCGTGCAGCCCTCGAAGGCCTTGCCCTGGAGCCACTGGGGGGTGCGCCACTGCCAGTCCCGCATGGAGACGTCGTTCACCACCGTGTACCCGGCGATCGCCCGCCGCGCCTCGTCCTCGTCGGCGTTCCGCACCGGCGCCCCGATCACCACACCCAGCTCCACCTCCCAGTCGACCTGGTCGCTCTGGGCGGCCAGCACCAGGTCGTCCCGGGCGCCCATCAGGCTGGAGGCGAACTTGGCGAACAGCGTCGGGTACGCCGGCAGCTCCCGGCCCATCTCCAGGATGTGGCTGGCGTAGTTGAGCCCCACGCAGAGCACCTTGGAGGGGTGGGGCACGAGGGGGGCCAGGTCGGCGGAGACCAGGTCGAGCCAGTCCTCGGGGGTGGCCTCGGCCCGGGCCCGCCACCCCTGGTCGGCCAGCAGGGTCCCCACGTCGGGCACCGGGAGCAGGCCCAGGCGGTCGCCCTCGACCCGGGCCGCCCGCGTGCCGGTCCCCAGACGGACGGTGGCCAGGCGCATCAGTCCACCACCTCCTGGTGGTGGGCCAGGGTCTCGGTCCTGGCCAGCCCGAGGGCCTCGAGCACCGGGGCGTCGGAGATGGTGAACAGCGACGCCGGCTCGTGGGCCTCGAGGTCGAAGGGCGCCCAGGAGGGCACGGCGAGGCAGTCCCCCTGGGCCAGGGGGAACCGACGGCCGGCCACCACGGCGGTGACGGCCCCGGCGAAGGCCACCCACACCGACGACCCCGCCCGGCGGGTGCTGGGGGTCCGCTGCCCGGGCAGGAGCCGGTGCATGGCGCAGCGCAGGGTGGGCATGGCCTCGCCCCCGGTGGCCGGGTTGGTGAAGCGGATGGCCGCCTGGGTGCCCCCCCGGGCCCGGAGCAGGCGGGCCAGGGCCCGGTCGGTCTGGGCCCAGCGGTAGGCGAGCAGGGGCGAGTGGGGCTGTCCCGGGGCGGGACCGGGCTCCTCGAGGGGCACCAGCCCCGAGCCGGTGCCGAAGGCCAGCTCCGAGGCGGACTCGGGGTCCACCGCCCGGTTGGTCATCCGGTCCGGCCCGTCCTCGTAGAAGATGGCGTCGAGGGCCCGCACCATGGGGATGTCGAGGCCGTCGAACCACAGCATGGGGGACGACCCGGGGTTGTGGTGCTCGTGCCAGGTCCAGGACGGGGTCAGGACCAGGTCACCGGGTCCCATGGCCACCGGGTCGCCGTTGACCAGGGTCCACACCCCCTCGCCCTCGAGGACGAAGCGCAGGGCGGCCGGGGTGTGGTGGTGGGCCGGCGCCACCTCGCCCGGGCCCAGGTACTGCACCGCCCCCCACAGGGTGGTGGTGGCGAAGGGGGCACCCCCGAGCCCGGGGTTGCACAGCGCCAGGACCCGACGGTCCCCACCCCGATCGATGGGCACCAGCTCCCCGGCCCGCTCCCCCAGCTGGCGCAGGTCCTTCCACCGCCACCGCCAGGGGATGTCCGACAGCGGCGGCGACCCGGGCATCAGCCACGGGAGCCGCCACAGGGGCTGGAGGTCGGCCTGGGCCACCTCCTGGTACAGCTGGTCGAGGGCGGCCCGGTCGCTGCCCTCCTCGCCGGCGGTGAACGACGTCGTCGCCATGGTCTCCTTCCTCTCCACGCTCACACCACTCCCGAGGGGTCGGCCCCGTGGCCGACCACCAGGGCGTCCAGGACCACCAGCCCCCCGGCGGTGGCCCGGACCGGGTTGAGGTCCACCTCCTCGACACCTCCCTCCCCGGTCAGCAGAGCACTCACCACCCCGAGGATGCCAGCCACCTCCCCCGGATCGACCGGGGCCATGCCCCGGAACCCCCCGAGGACGGCGGCCCCGGTGAGCTCGGCCACCATCTCCTCGACGTCGGCCACCCCGACCGGCGCCAGCCGCAGGGCCACGTCGCCCACCGCCTCGGCCACCAGACCCCCGAGGCCCACCAGGACCACGGGCCCGAAGCTTGGGTCCCGACGGCCCCCGATGATGAGCTCCACCCCGCCGGGGGCCTCCTCCTCCACCAGATACCGCCGGCGGTGCCCGGTGGGCGGCACGGCCGCGACGGCGTCGAGCGCGGCCGCCAGGCCGGCCCGGTCGACCACCCCGGTGCGCACCCCCCCCACCTCCGACTTGTGGGCCACCCCGGCGTCGCACACCTTGACCACCAGGGGTGGGCGCAGCCGGCCGAGGGCCTCCTGGGCCTGTTCCCGTTCCGGGGTGGTGAGCCGCCGCGGGCATGCCAGGCCGGCCGCC
>DASQQH010000312.1:0-4589 GCA_035643555.1 Acidimicrobiales bacterium
GACGGGGCGGAAGACCGCGCGCTACGCGGCGGTCTCGGTGGTCTCGGTGGTGGTCACCGAGGTCGTTCTCGAGTTGACGTTCGGCATCATGCGCCTGGCCGGGGTCATGGTCTGCCAGATCATCGCCTCCGGGGTGGCCGCGGCCCCCTCCTACTGGCTCAACCGCCGCTGGACCTGGGGGAAGACGGGGAAATCGGGCCTGTGGAGCGAGGTGGTCCCGTTCTGGATCCTGGCCTTCTTGGCCCTGGCCATGGCGATCGGGGCGGACCGGGCCGGCGCCGCCATCGCCCGGAGCCTCGGGCTGTCCCACCTGTGGGTGTCGGTGGTGGTGGACTTTGCCTCCCTGGTCGGGTTCGGGGTGGCCTGGATCGGGCGGTACGTGATCCTCGACCGGCTCCTGTTCGCCGACGCCGGGCACGGGACGCTCCCGGCGGAGGGCCAGGGGGGGAACGGGGCCCGGGGCGACCAGGGGGCGCGCCAGGCGGCGACGCCGGTGGAGCGGATCAACGAGGTGCTGGCCGCAGAGCTGGCCGTCGAGGACTCCCCCGAGGAGACCGTGCCCGCCGGGGCCCCCGTGTGGATCAACGACGGCCGGCGGGGGTCGTCGGGGGACGGAGCCCAACCACCGGGCCAAGGTGGTCCCCAGGGGGGAGCCCGCCGCTCAGGTCCGGGACCCCCATGAGCCCGCCGGGGACCCCTGGGCGGGTGCCCGGCGCCGGGGGCGCCCACCGGTCCCGGACCCCCCACCAGGTCACGAGCACCAGCGCCTCGGCCACGATCCGGGCCGACATCTTGGACCGGCCCCGGCTCCGGTCGACGAAGCGGATGGGGACCTCGACGATCTGGGCGCCCGCCCGGCGGGCCAGGCGGGTCATCTCGACCTGGAAGGCGTAGCCCTCGGCTCGGACCCCGCCGAGGTCGAGGCGCCGGAGCAGACCGGCGGCGTAGGCGCGGAAGCCGGAGGTGGCGTCCTTCACCCCCAGACCCAGGAGCGCCCCGGCGTACCGGTTGCCAAGGGTGGACAGGGCCTTGCGGTGGATGCTCCAGTCGGGGAGCGATCCCGCCGTCAGGTAGCGGGACCCGATCGCCACCTCCACCCCCCGGCCGAGAGCCCCCACCAGGCGGGGGAGGTCGGCGGGATCGTGGGAGAGGTCGGCGTCCATCTCCACCAGGACGTCGTAGCCGCGGTCGAGGCCCCAGGCGAACCCCTCCCGGTAGGCGGAGCCGAGGCCCGCCTTGGCCGCCCGCCCCAGGACGGTCACCCCTCCGAGGGCCTCACCGGCCCGGCGGGCGGCCTCGGCGGTGCCATCGGGGCTGTTGTCGTCGACCACCACCACCGAGGCGTCGGTCGCCGCCCGGATGCCAGCCAGGACGACCCGGATGTTCCGGGCCTCCTGATAGGTCGGCACGACGACGAGGCAACCCCCCATGACCCAACGGTACGGCACCGGCCGGCCCACGTGGTGTCACTGCGGTGTCCGCCACCTGTCACCCGCCGGCGCGCCCGCCCCCGGCGGCTCAGCGGCCCAGGGACTCCACGACGTGGTCGACGCAGTGGGTGAGGGCGGCCACGTCGTCGGGCTCGATGGCGGGGAACATGGCGACGCGCAGCTGGTTGCGACCCAGCTTGCGGTAGGGCTCGGTGTCCAGGATGCCGTTGTTCCGCAGCACCCGTGCCACGGCCGCCGCGTCCACCGCGGGGTCGACGTCCACGGTGGCGACCACGTGGCTGCGGTCGTCGGGCTTGGCGACGAAGGGCCAGGCGTAGGAGGCGGCCTCGGCCCACCCGTAGAGGATCTCGGCGGAACGGTCGCAGCGGGCCGTGGCCCACGCCAGGCCGCCCAGGCCCAGCAGCCACTCGACCTGGTCCACCATGAGGAAGATGGTGGCCAGCGAGGGGGTGTTGAGGGTCTGGTTCTTGGCCGAGTTCTCCATGGCCGCCCCCAGGTCCAGGAAGTCGGGGATCCACCGCCCGGAGGCGGCGATGCGCGCCGTCCGCTCCTGGGCGGCGGGGGAGAGCAGGGCCACCCACAGGCCGCCGTCGGCGGCGAAGCACTTCTGGGGGGCGAAGTAGTAGACGTCGACCTCCCGGGGGTCGAGGGGCAGCCCGCCGGCGCCCGAGGTGGCGTCCACCGCCACCAGCCCGGTCTCGGCCCCCTGCGGGCGGCTGAGCGACATGGCCACCCCGGTCGAGGTCTCGTTGTGGGTGAGGGCGTAGAGGTCCACCTCCGGGTTGGCCCGGGCCTCGGGGTGGGTGCCCGCCGGGGACTCGATCACCTCGGGCGCCGCCAGGTGGGGGGCCCGCTCGGCGACCGAGGCGAACTTGCCGGAGAACTCCCCGAACACCAGGTGCTGGCTGCGGGCCTCGATGAGGCAGCACGCGGCGATGTCCCAGAAGCAGGTGGTCCCCCCGTTGCCGAGGACGACCTGGTAGCCCTCGGGCAGCCCGAACAGCTCGGCGAGCCCGGCCCGCAGGCGCCCCACCATCGTCCGGACCCCGGCTTGGCGGTGGCTGGTCCCCAGGTAGGTGGGGGCCGCCGCGGCCAGGGCGGCGACCGCCTCGGTGCGGACCTTGCCCGGGCCGGAGGCGAAGCGCCCGTCCGCCGGGAGCAGCTCGGGTGGGATCCGGATGTCGGGAGGGTCGGTGGGAGTCTGGGCGGTCACTGTGTCAGCATGACAGGCGTGATGAGTGCTTCTGCAACCGAACCCCGCCGCATCTCGGCCCGGGTGGCCGCCGTGGCCCCCTCGGCCACCCTGGCCATCGACGCCAAGGCCAAGGCCCTGCGGGCCAGCGGGGAGGATGTGGTCGGCTTCGGCGCCGGCGAGCCGGACTTCCCCACCCCCGAGGCCGTCGTGGAGGCGGCGGTCGCCGCCTGTCGGGACCCCCGGAACCACCGCTACACCCCCACGGCGGGTCTCCCCGAGCTGCGGGAGGCCGTGGCGGCCAAGACCCGCCGGGACTCGGGGTTGGCGGTGGAGCCGTCCCAGGTCCTGATCACCAACGGGGGCAAGCACGCCATCCACAACGCCCTGGCCACCCTGGTCGACCCCGGCGACGAGGTCCTGGTCCCGGCCCCCTACTGGACCACCTACCCCGAGGCCGTCGCGCTGGCCGGGGGGGTGCCGGTCCCCGTGCCGGCGGGTGAGGACCAGGGGTTCCGGGTCACCGTGGACCAGCTGGAAGCGGCGCGCACCCCCCGGACCAAGGTCGTGGTCTTCGTCTCCCCCTCCAACCCGACCGGGGCTGTCTACCCGCCCGAGGAGGTGGAGGCGATCGGCCGGTGGGCGGCCGGGGCCGGGCTGTGGGTGCTGGCCGACGAGATCTACGAGCACCTGGTCTACGACGGTCGCCAGGCGCCGTCGATGCCGGTGGTGGTGCCCGAGGCGGCCGAGCGGTGCGTCATGGTCAACGGCGTGGCCAAGACCTACGCCATGACCGGCTGGCGGGTGGGCTGGGTCATCGGCCCTCCCGACGTGGTGGCCGCGGCCGGCAACCTGCAGTCCCACACCACCTCCAACGTGGCCAATGTGGCCCAGCGGGCGGCGCTCGCCGCGGTGTCCGGTGACCTCACCGCCGTGGCCGCCATGCGGGAGGCCTTCGACCGGCGCCGCCGGCGCATCTGGGCCATGCTGTCGGAGATCCCCGGGGTCACCTGCCGGGAGCCGGAGGGGGCCTTCTACGCCTTCCCGTCGCTCACCGGGCTGCTGGGCAGGGACTTCGGGGGTCGGCGCCCGGCCACCACCCTGGAGCTGGCCGAGGTCGTCCTGGACCAGGCCAGGGTGGCCTTCGTCCCGGGCGAGGCCTTCGGCGCCCCCGGGTACGGGCGGTTCTCCTACGCCCTGGGCGAGGACCAGGTGGTCGAGGGGGTGAGCCGGGTCGCCAAGCTCGCCGCCCAGGTGGCGGGGTAGGCCGGGCGGGGGTGGACCGGGTGCCTTCTAGCCTGGGAGGAGTACACCGACGGCTCAGTTGTTACTATCGTCGTAGTGGAAATTCGCCGTCTGGCCCGAGTGCGGACCACGAGGAGCTGATCGCCTGATGGCCACGACTACCCCTGACCTGGACCTCGGCCGGTACAAGCTGGGGTGGAGCGACGTCGAGGACTACGTCTACAAGCCCAAGAAGGGGCTCAACGCCGACGTTGTGCGCGAGATGTCGTGGATGAAGGGTGAGCCGGACTGGATGCGGAACTACCGGCTGAAGGCCCTGCGGCACTTCGAGCGGAAGCCGATGGCCCCCTGGTTCGCGGTCAACATGCCCGACATCGACTTCGACGACATCTACTACTACATCAAGCCCACCGACAAGCAGGTCTCCGACTGGGACATGCTGCCGGAGGAGATGAAGGCGACGTACGAGAAGCTCGGCATCCCCGAGGCCGAGCGCAAGTTCCTGTCCGGCGTGGGCGCCCAGTACGAGTCCGAGGTCGTCTACCACCAGGTGCGCGAGGACCTCGAGAAGCAGGGCGTGATCTTCGTCGACATGGACTCCGGTCTGCGCGAGCACGAGGACATCGTGCGCGAGTACTTCGCCACCGTGATCCCGCCCAACGACAACAAGCTCGCCGCGCTGAACTCGGCCGTATGGTCGG
>DASQQH010000313.1:0-11133 GCA_035643555.1 Acidimicrobiales bacterium
GCCTGGGACCGCCTGGCCGGTGCGGTGGTCGCCGGGCACGTGCTCGAGTGCGGTCCGCAAGCCACCGGGGGCAACTACTCGTTCCTGGAGGAGATCACCGACCGGCGCTATCCCGGCTTCCCCATCGCCGAGATCGGCGCCGACGGCTCGTCTGTGATCACCAAGCCGCCGGACACCGGGGGGCTCGTCTCGGTCGGGACGGTGACCGCGCAGCTCCTCTACGAGATCGGCCCGCCCGCCTACCTGGGCCCCGACGTCGTCGCCCACTTCGACACCGTCCACCTGGACCGGGTCGGCGAGCACCGCGTCGCGATCACCGGTGTCCGCGGGAGCCCGCCGCCGGAGACGCTCAAGGTCGCCCTGAACGATGTCGGCGGCTACCGCAACACCATGACGCTGGTCCTCACCGGGCTGGACATCGAGGCCCGCGCTGCGCACGCCGAGACGCTCCTGTTCGAGGTGCTCGGCGGCCGGGAGCGCTTCGCCGAGACCGACGTGCGGCTCCTGCGATTCGACCGGCCGGACGCCCCGAGCAACGAGCAGGCCACCGCCCACCTGCGGATCACCGTCAAGGACCCGGACCAGCACAGGGTTGGCCGGGCGTTCTCCAACGCCACGATGCAGCTCGCCCTCGGCGGTTACGCGGGGTTCCACACCACCACGCCGCCCACCGACGCGTCGCTCTACGGCGTCTACCATCCCGCCGCGGTGCCCCGCTCGACGATCGCGCACACCGTTGTCCTGCCCGACGGCGAGCGCCGAGGGGTCCCCGAACCCCCGACCGGGGCGTCCCACCCGGCGCCCCCGGCACCGACAGCCGCGTCCCCCGGTCCCGATGGCCCGGTGCGGCGGGTGCCTCTTGGCCGGGTGTGCGGCGCACGGTCGGGGGACAAGGGTGGCGACGCCAACATCGGCCTGTGGGCCCGCGACGACGCCGGCCACGCCTGGCTCGCCGGCTTCCTCACCCCGGACCGGGTGCGCCAGCTGCTCGGCCCCGAGGCGGCGGACCTCGACGTCGAGGTGTTCGACCTTGCCAACCTGCGGGCGGTCAATGTGGTGGTCCACGGCCTGCTGGGCGACGGCGTCGCCTCCTCGGTCCGGCCCGACCCCCAGGCCAAGGGGCTCGGGGAGTACCTGCGCAGTCGACTCGTCGAGGTCCCTGAGCAGCTGCTGCCCGGGTAGGAAGGGAGAAGTCCCTCCCGGCTCTCGAGGTTACCCGCGGCGTCTGGAGGGGGACCACGGGCGTCGGCCCCGGGGCGACACCGCGGCAAGGGAAGTGCCGCCGTGGCCGAGTCCGCCGGTCGCTCGGGCGGCGGCACGAGCTGGGATCCCAGCCGTGGCTCCGGTCACCTCGATTCCGCTGTCCCGTGTCCCCCGCTGGGGTGGCAAACGATACGGCTGGTAGCTGCGCCAGCGCATGGACCGAACCAGTGGTCCGTCGTGGCCGACGGCATAGCAGAGCCATGTGTGTGAAGGTGCGAGGACCAACAATGGCGCCAAACGCCGCAGCCCAGGGCCTCAGGGAAGATCGGCGGGGGGTCACTTGCGGACCGTCTCCATGCACACCAGCGCCAGCAGGGCCCCTCGACGACCTTGTCGACCTAATCGGGCCACTGCCCGCCGGCGGGCTGTCCCGCTCAGCACCTGTGCCCCAGATTGTCGCCCGTGTAGGCTTCCAAGAAGAAGCTGGTCGTTCGGGTCGGAGGCGACAGGGGCATGTGTGGGATCACGGGGTGGGTCGACTTCGAGCACGACCTGAGCATCGAGCGGGCCACGCTGGAGGCAATGACCGCCACGATGGCCTGCCGCGGCCCGGACTCGGCAGGGACCTGGTGCTCGGCCCGGGCACTGATCGGACACCGCCGGCTCGCCGTGATGGACATCCCCGGCGGCGTCCAGCCGATGGCAGACGCCGGGGTCGTCCTCACGTTCAGCGGGGAGATCTACAACTTCCGTGAGATACGCCGGGAGCTGGAAGGCTTCGGGCACGTCTTCCGCACAAGGTCGGACACCGAGGTCCTGCTGCGGGCCTGGCTCCACTGGGGCAGTGCCTGCCTACCCCGGCTGAACGGCATGTTCGCCTTCGCTGTCTGGGATTCGGCCAGGGAGGAGGTCTTCCTCGCCCGTGACCGGCTGGGCGTCAAGCCCTTGTGTTTCACCCGGACGCCGTCCGGCGTGGTGTTCGGCTCGGAACCCAAGGCCGTGCTTGCCCATCCAGGGTTCTCGGCGGAGCTGGATGCCGAGGGGATTGCGGAGCTGTTCGGCCAGCTCGGCACGCGCACCCCCGGTCACGGCATCTACCGAGGGCTGAACGACGTGCGACCGGGATTTCTGGTCCGGGTGAACCGCCGGGGGGTGGAAACCACCCCCTACTGGCAACTTGAGGCCCGGCGACACACCGACGATGAGGCGACGACCATTGCCGTGGTTCGTGATCTGCTCAGCGACATCGTCGATCGCCAGCTTGTCGCGGACGTCCCGCTGTGCACCCTGCTGTCGGGTGGCCTCGACTCCAGCGCGCTCTCGGCCCTGGCCGCCGCCTCTCTGCGGCGAGACGGGCGGGGAAAGTTGGCTACCTATTCCGTGGACTTCCCCGGCAGCCAGGAGAACTTCCGACCGGACCGCCTGCGCCCCAGCCATGACGAGCCCTCCGCCAGGCTGGCGGGCGAGCACGTGGGGGCCCTGCACTCCACCATCCTGCTGGACGCTGCCGAGCTCATCCGATCGCAGTGGGTCCCGATGCGTGCCCACGACCTGCCGACCTGTGGCGACATGTACACATCGATGTACTTGCTCTTCCGAGAGCTGCGGAAGCATTCCACCGTCGCCCTGTCTGGCGAATCCGCCGACGAGGTATTCGGCGGGTATCCCTGGTATCACGACGAGAAGATGCTCGCAGCGCCCACCTTTCCCTGGGGGGCGGGATCATGGTGTCAGCTGCTGCGGCCGGACGTGTCCGCCGAGGTGAGGCTGGAGGAGCGGGCCGCCGACCGCTACGCTGACGCCCAAGCCGAGGTTCCCCACCTGGTCGGCGAGAATGACAGGGATCGGCGGATCCGCGAGATCCTCTACCACGGGCTCACCCGGTGGCTGCCGTTCCTGCTCGACCGCAAGGACCGGCTGAGCATGGCCGTCGGCTTGGAGGTGCGGGTGCCGTTCTGCGATCACCGCCTGGTCGAGTACGTCTGGAACGTCCCCTGGGATCTCAAGCAGGCCGGCGGGATCGAGAAGGGGCTCCTCCGCAGAGCGGTGGCCGACCTGCTGCCGCCTGAGATCGTCGACCGGCGCAAGAGCATCTACCCCGCAAGCGCCGACGCCGCCTACGAGCTCGCCGTGCATGCCCAGATGGTGGAGCTGCTCGATCAGCCCGGAGCACCGGTATTCGACCTCATCGATCATGGCAGGCTGAGTGCCGCGTTCGACGCCGACCCGGCATTACCGGGGATGATGACCGTCCAGCCCAGTCCAGTGGCGCCCGCCGCTTTCCTGCTCGAGGTCAACGAGTGGCTGTCGGAGTACGCCGTCCGCCTGGTCTAGCCGGCGCTGCCTCGGCTGAGAGCCCAGCCCGCTCCCCGATGGAAGGGCCGAACGGTCCTTATCATGGTCGATTCAGATGATGGGGTCCCCCTCCCGCTGTGCGACCGCACGCAGCTTCGTGGTGCCCGGGAAGAGCGTTTCCTCCCACAGCCGCTCAATTCTCCACCCCGACCCCGACGCTCACCGTCGACCACCTGCGGCTGACCTTGGACCCTGAGCTCGGGTGACGGGGAGTCCCGGTGCCCTCGGGCGGACCTGGCTTGGGGGCCCCAGCGACAGGCGGACCGGGAAGTGGCGCTGCCGTTAGCCCCTCTTGACGACCGCGTACCAGTAGCGGTGAGCGACCCGCATGGTCGCCTCACCGATGCGGGCACTCCGTCGGTAGAGCTCCCGGCGCCCGCTCACCTCCCGGAGGTCCTCTTCCGCCACGAGCGCGGACATTGCCTTCCGGTAGACGCCTTCGATGCGCTCCTCCTGGATGACGGCGGCGTCGGCCGCCTCGATGGCGGTGTCGGGATGGCGGGCGAGATCGGGCATAGCGTCGACCAGGGTGCGGACCCCTGCCACCACCAGACCGGCGATGTCGGCCATGGCGCGGTCGGGGGCCATGGCCAGCATCTCGGCCTCACGCACCAGGTCCTTGGCCTGGGTCAGGACCGCTGCGAGCCGCTCGGACAGTTCAAACAGATCCTCGGGCTCCAGGGCGGTGGTGAAGGCCCGCCGGATGGCCATCAGCACCGCCCGCCTGGCCTCGGTGGCGTCCACCTGCCGGACCTCCACGAGACTCGCCTGCGAAGAGTCCCCCTCCGCCCAGCGCCCCAAGGCTTCCACGCCAGCAAGTGTCAGCTGGCCCTGATGAACCAGCAGTCCGAGCACATCTGGGGTCTCGGGGAGCAGCCAGTGTCGTTTCACCCTTGTCCACCCTCCATCAGGCGATCGCCTTCCACACGGGCAGGGCCAGGGCCGCCAGGGCCGCGCTCACCGGGAGCGTGACCAGCCAGGCCAGCCCGATCTCGCCCACCACGACCCACCTGACGTGGTGCCAGCGCTGGCCAGCGCCAACTCCCACCACGGCGGGGGCCACCACGTCGGTCGTGCTGACCGGGGCCCCCACCAGCGACGCCACCAGGACAATCGCCGAGGCGGCCCCCTGGCTGACCAGACCCTCGAGGGAGCGCAGGGGGTAGATCCCCCGACCGAGGGTGCGGACAACCCGCCAACCCCCGAGCGTCGTCCCGAGGGTGAGCGCAGCGGCGGCCGTCAGTACCACCCACAGGGGCACCGAGAAGCTGGCCAGGCGCCCACCGGCAACCAGCGACAAGACGAGGAGGCCCATGGTCTTTTGCGCGTCGTTGGAGCCGTGGGCAAAGGAGAGGAGGGCCGTGGTCACCACCTGGCTCCGCCGAATCGGCGTGACCACCGAGCGGGGCGCCCGTCGGAGCCATCGGCGCGCGGCGCGGATCCCGAGCAGCGCCAAGGGGAGCGAGACTCCAGTGGAGAACACGAGCCACACCAGCGACCCGACGACCCCCGTCGGTCGAAAGCCCTGCAGGCCGCCCCAGTCGACGGCCCGCGCCCCACCATCGGCGAGCGCGGCACCGGCGAGCGCGCCCACCACGCAGTGACCCGAGCTGCACGGGAGGCCCCGCCACAGGGTGACCAGGCTCCACACAAGCGCCCCGACGAGGGCAGCACCAAGGACGGCGGTGAGATCCTGAGCCGGCACGGAGACAATGCTCGCCACGGTGGCGGCGACCGCCGTGCCCGCCACCACGGCGCCGAGAACATGGGCCACCGCGGCCAGGACGAGCGCCGGGGTCGCCCGCAGTGCCCGGGTGACGATCGGCGCCGCGATCGCGTTGCCGGCATCGTGCACGCCGTTGGCCAGCCCGAAGCCGATTGACAACGCGATGAGGGCGAAAACCATGGTGGGCTTCCCCGCGGTCCAGGAACAGGACCCTCCGTCAACCGGGACCGGTCATCGTCACGGGGCCTCTCCCCCAGAACGGCCGATCCCCCCGGTGTCGAACCTCGACCCTGCGGCCTCCACACGCTGCCAAGAGATGACCACCGTGCCCTCCGGCCTCTGCTGGCCTTCCCGCCATCGTGGCGCCGGTCGTCGAAGGTGACTAGGGCCGTTGGTCACACCATCCTCCAGTCGTCCGCCGCATCGCCTCTCGCCGCAGTTCCTCTTCGGGCACCGCCATGGCCTCCTCGCGCGATCACGAGCGACAAACCAAGCGGAACGAGTCCTGGCGGTGGACCTCCTCGGCAAGCGGAACGATGTGGTGTCGGGACCCGTCCTCGGAGAGCGGAGCGATCTCCTGGCGGTCGCGGCGGAACGGTCTCCTGGCGGCCCTCAGGTAACTACGTTATTATGGGGTTATGGAGAAGGAGCCTCGGAGCGGGACCGGGAGCGGCAAGAGTCGACTTGAGGATCTGGAGCAGCGGGTGGTGGCACTCGAGGCCGCAGTCTTCCCCGAGAACCGCCAGCAGCCGGATGCACCGGTAGCAGACGGCGAGGAACGGTTCTGGGCCCTGGCCGGGCTCAAAGCCAGGGCGGGCGAGCGCAACGTCGTTCTTTTCGCCGGACGCGTCGGCCGAGACGGTGGTTCCGCCTACGAATGGCAGCAGGGAGCGGAGGTGGAGACGCTCCTCGATATGGAACTTGACGACGTCGCTTCGGCCTTGGCGGCGCTCGGACACCCGGTTCGGCTCCTTGTCCTACAGGCGGTCCTGCGCGGCCTTCACAGCGCTACCGAACTCGGGACACTGCCTGGCCTTGGGACCTCTGGACAGCTCTACCACCACCTTCGCGAACTGCAGGCAACCGGGTGGCTGCGTTCCGCTGGCCGAGGTCACTACGAGGTGCCGCCGGCGCGTGTAGTTCCATTGCTCACGACGCTGGCCGCCGCGATGCGCTGACCGCGCCGACAGGAAGGGACGAGACAACTATGGAAAGCCTTTCCCGAAACGGCATCGTCGCAAAGATGACGATCACGGCGGCCACGGCCGTCGTTGCCTTCTTAACCGGGTGGAGTACAGGAGGTTGGGCCCAGGGCCTGGGATTTGCCGCCATTCTCGGTGCTGCCAGTGGGGTCGCAGCGTTCAGCGAAAGGCCAGGCGGCCGCTGGTCCTGCGCCACCTGGTTGCACCGGGGACACAAGCCGGGATCGACCCGCTGAGGATGCGCCGGTACCGACATGGGAACGCATCCGGATGCCTCGAGCGGGCGATGGCATGGAACCGCGTGGGCCTCACCGAGGGTGGCGGCCTCCGATCCTCTGGGGTGCGCAGCATCGCTCGGCACCCTTCCCAGGACCCAGCGCCCACCTGCGGTGGACCGAGCAGGCAGCCTGGCGGGAGCGGGCCGGAGCGAACGGCTCTCCTCCGTCGGGGGACCCGCCCGAGCCTGGTGGCCCAGCGCCATTCCGGGTCCATGGCTCGGTCCCGCACGCCCGGACCCGGCCGAGGAGCATCGGTGTGAGACCGGGGTGGAGTGGACGGGGCCGTGGCGGCACGCTTGGCGACCGAACGGCCTGCCCGGGGCACACCAGAGCGGTGTGGACTCGGGGTCCGCCACGAGGCCCAATTGGGAAGTCCTCCCGAGCCATCGAGGATTGTCGCAGACCGGCCGGCCGCTTTGACGCCCGCCCCGACCTTAAGGCGCGGGGGACCCCCTGAGCACCCGAGCCGCTAGTAGGACCTCGGCAGTCCCAGCACGTGTTCCCCAAGGTAGTTGAGGGCCATCTCCTGGCTGACCGGCGCGATGCGCATCAGCCGGGCCTCGCGGAAGTAGCGCTCGACGTCGTACTCCCGGGCATAGCCGAACCCCCCGTGCACCTGCACGGCCCGATCGGCCGCGGCGAACGCGGCATCGGCACACAGGTACTTCGCCGAGTTCGCCTCACGGGCGCACGGCCGGCCCCGGTCGTACAGCCACGCCGCCTTCCTCGCCAGCAGCTCCGCGGCGTCCAGACGGGCGAGGGAATCGGCAAGGGGGAACTGCAGGCCCTGGTTCGCCCCGATGGGTCGCCCGAAGACCACCCGGGACCCGCCATACTCGGTGGCACGCCGTAGAGCGGCCCGACCGATCCCCAGCGACTCGTGGGCGAGGAGGATGCGCTCGGGGTTGAGACCGTCCAGGAGGTACGAGAACCCCCGGCCCTCCTCACCGACCCGGTCCGCGGCCGCCACGTGGAGGTCCTCGATAGCCAGCTCGTTGGAGTCCACGGCGTTCCGCCCCATCTTGGGGATCGGTCGGACATCGACCGCGTCCCTGTCAAGGTCGGCGAGGAACAGGCTCAATCCCTCGGTGCGGCGCCGGCACTCCTCGAGCGGGGTGGTCCTGGCGAGGATCAAGATCTTGTCTGCCACCTGGGCCTTGCTGGTCCACACCTTCCGGCCCTGCAACACATAGCCGTCCCCGCTCCGTCGGGCCCTCGTGGTGATCGCCGTCGTGTCGCTGCCCGCGTCCGGCTCGGTCACCGAGAAGGCCACGTGCAGCTCCCCTCTCACCGCCGGCGGCAGCACCCGGGCCCGCAAATCCTCGCTGCCGTGGCGGACCACCGGATTCAGCCCGAAGATCGTGAGATGGATGGCGCTGCACCCGTTCATGGCGGCGCCGGAGGACGCCACCTCCTCGAGGACCAGGGCGGCCTCGGTGATGCCCGCACCGCCTCCGCCGTACTCCTCGGGGATGGCCACGCCCACCCAACCGGCTCCGGCCATTGCCCGGTAGAATTCCCAAGGGAAGGTCCCGGACTCGTCACAGCGCCGCCAGTACTCGTCGGGATATCGCCCGGCAACACCTCGGACGGCTCTGCGGAGCTCGTCCTGCTCAGGGCTCAGCTCAAAGTCCATCATCAGGCCGCCTCTCGTCCTCGCATGCCAATCCGGTCAAGATGCTCCTTTCGCGTGTCCGCCAGCAGGCACACGATACCCAGGTCGGTCAACATTGCCAAACCAAGGTGCCCAAATACGACGGGAACCCATTCCCGGCAACACAACCGAGAGCATGACGCTTGCGACCCGGTCTTCCGGGGTGGCGATGAGGACATCGGGCGCAACGAGGGACCGGTCTCCGGGGCGGCGTAATGCCGTTCCCGGCAATGAGTACCAGTGGCCCGGGGACACACCGCGGAGCCGCCCCGGTTGGGCGGTCATCCTCGGCGACCGGCGAACGCTCGCCAGCCCCGCCGAGATGACGACCACTGTCAAGCATCCGGCGGCGGTTCTCGGGCTGAATGGGGACATCCCCCAGAGCCTCCGCTGTGAGGCCCAAGGAACCGGCCCTGCACTCGACCCGAGTTCCCTCACGAGCCTACACAACCGGGCATGGCACGGGTAATTGTCACCGAACCGCCCTACGTTGCAGGACCGTCTTCCCTGCCGTCGCCTCCCGACGCCTGAGTCGTCTCCCACCTTCAATGAATGACAGCAGACGCCGATCACCAGTCATTGGATGAGTGGTTCGCAATAGGCACGACCCACGCCGCCGACAGGGTCCTTCTCCGTTTGCGCCACGCGGGACAATGCCTTCATTCCAACCTGTCCGACCACTTTCCAGCGGATGCGACCTTCTTCCTTACGGAGAATTTGCCGCCCTGCGCTCCCCAGGAGATTACCCGTCTTTCCCCCATGGGTAGTCCCACCACCAGTGCCTCCCCTGGGTTCCCCCGACCACGATGCCCGGATGGCGTAACGGTTGGGGAAAGACCCGCGGCCACCACAATTACGGGCGAAAATGAGGGAGCCTGCAGAGATTGCCAGGGCCGGTCTCGCCTGCCGGCTGCGGATCGACGGCCATGACCCGGCATCCACCCAGAAACCGAGTCCGATGGTCCATCGAGGCTGTCACCTGTCATCCCGACCGAGTCGGTCGACCCCCTGCCACCAGCCAGAACGCGACGGTTCGACAGAGAAGCTTCAACCTGCCGGATCCCGATCGGGGGGGTCGACGGCGTGCAGCTCTGCGCGTCACCACTGCCCCGGTCAGTCAGCTACCGGCGTTCGTCGTTCCTCGGACCTCCTCCCGGGCGCGGTCCCGACCGGACGACGGCGTCGGGCGCCGGGCCCGCTCGGACTCCGGTGGTGTCCCCCGGCCTGGACTGCGATCCCGTCGATTCAGGCCGCTCGGGTGGTCCGCGGTGAGGTCGGTCCAGGCCGGAGAAAGAGGCCGTCTCCTCAGGCGCCCGGCCTCCGGTACGCTCCTTCGACGTTGACGGCAGCATCCATCTCCTCGGGTGTGAGGAGAACGACTGTTTTGGGCTTCACCAATCCCGAGGACGCGACAAGGAGCGACAGCCCGGCCGCGTTCACATTGCCGGGCAGGTCGATGATGATAAAGACGTCCGTCTCGCCGAATGCGAAGTAGATCGCCTCCAGCTGCCCCCCAGCGGCCCTCGTCGCCTCCTCGACCGCATTCCTCCGGCCACTGCCGCCATCCTTGCGCAGACCGGCGATCCCCTCGCCCACATAGCTCGCCTCGATCAGATACTTCGGCACGGTCCCCTCCCTCGGATCGGCGGAAATCAGCCAACAGACGGAGCGTACGCTATTCGGCGGCCATCCGCCTCCTCCCCGCTGACCGGACGCCGGCGGAGGACTGCCGGGGCGCCCCGCGGCTCGAAGGCCCGCGCCGGTCCATGTGGCTCGGGAGCGCCTGGGGGTGTCCGGTCCTCTGGTCGGCCAGGATCCACACCACCGGGGGACGTCGTTGGGGGCGCCGGACCCAGGGTGGCGCGCAGTGCTCGTACCCCAGCGGGGGACCTCTTCCTCCGGGGAAGGACGCAGCTCAGGGAGGCGTGTGCCGACCCAGGATGCTGCCGCCAGGCCCGTTCGTCTGGACCGTCCGCGACGACCCGCCCATCTCCGCTCCCCGGCCACAGCGTCGCAGCCGATCGGGCGGTCCACCAGTCGGTGGCGTCCGGGGCTACCCGAGCGACTGGGCCAGGGTCTCGTGGCGTCCCGGGTGGGCAGGGTGGGTGGGTCATGCGACAGCTAGGCGCTGGAGCTCACCGGCCTCGATGTGCTCGCGGAGGCGGAACTTCTGGACCTTGCCGGAGCCGGTCAGTGGAAGGTCGACTGCCTGGAACCACCGGACCGGGGTCTTGTGCGGGGCCAGACGCTCCCGGCAGTGCCGGTGCAGCTCGGCCTGGGTGGGCGGCGCGCTGGGGTCGGTGGGCACAACCACCGCGCCGACCACCTCCCCCCACGTCGGATCGGGCAGGCCGAGCACCGCCGCCGATTCGACCGCGGGATGGCTGAAGAGCGCCTCCTCGATCTCGGCCGGGTAGATGTTCTCCCCGCCCCGGATGATCATGTCCGTGAGACGGCCAGTGATTCGCAGGTAGCCCCGCTCGTCCATCACCCCCAGGTCCCCGGTGTGCACCCAGCCGTCCCTGTCGAGGGCCTCGGCGGTCTGCTCGGGCATGTCGAAGTACCCCAGCATTGCCTGGTAGCCGCGGGCGCGGACCTCACCCTGGTCCCCGATGGGGACGGCCTCGCCAGTCGCCGGATCGGCCACCATGACCTCGACGTGCGGCAGCGGTCGGCCCACGGTCGTGGCCCGATCGTCAGCATCGTCGTCCGGGC
>DASQQH010000314.1:0-2239 GCA_035643555.1 Acidimicrobiales bacterium
AGGCGCGGACGGGGAGCCTTGCGGCCGCCGGGGATCCCGGGCATTGGGGGGAAGGAGACCCGGCGGCCGCCCTCGCGGACGCCGGGATCCCAGGCCATTAGGCCGAAGTTAGGGCTTGTTCGGTTGGTGATCTAGGCTCTGATCTGGGCGTTTGGCGTTATGTCCTGTTTGTGGTCTGACTACGCCAGGGTGAGCGGGATCGGGGCGCCGATGAGGGCGAAGGCGTCTCGCTGGGCGGGGGTGGGCTCGGCGAGCATGGGCACGGTGGTCTCGGTGCCGGCGAACCGGACGTCGTTGCGGGTGAGGGTGGCCAGGTGGGCGAGCAGGCCGCGGAAGCTGCGGTAGGGCTGCCCGGCGGCGTCGTGCTGGGCTGAGGCCTTGGCCTGGGCGGCTTGCGAGCGGCGGGCGGGGGCGACGGGGTTGGCGCGGGCGGGAGGCTCGGTGTCGGTGAAGGTGAGCGGCGCCCAGGCCTGGCGCAGGTGCCAGGTGAGGTAGGCGGCGAGCATGCAGGTCAGCACGTGGGCCCTGACGCGCTCTTCCAGGCGGTGGAACACCGGGCGCAGGGCCAGGTCGTCGGCCTTGATGATGCGGAAGTCCCGCTCGACCCGGGACAGCCTCTTGTAGGCGGCGACCACGGCGGGTGCGTCGAGCTGCCCGGCGGGGACGGGGGTGCGGATGACGTACAGGCCGTCGAGGGCGGCCTCGGCGTCGATCTGGGCCTGCCGCCGGGTCACGGTGAGGCTGGTGCCGGTGATGGTGATCTCGAAATGCTTGGCGACGTTGTACTTGTTCACCTCCTTGCCGGCCGCGACGCCGATTCCGGCCGCGCCCGTCAGCCGTCCCCTGGCGACGCGGGCGGTGATCGGGGCGAGCAGCTTCTCGGTCGCGGCCAGGAGGGCCTCGCGCTTGCGGGCGCGCTCGGCGGCAAGGACGGGGTTGCGGCAGGCGATGAGCCGCTCGCCGGGAAAGTCGCTGCTGGTGATCTCGGCCAGGTCCTGCTCATCGAACAGCGACAGCTGCAGCGGGCCGTCGTCGGCGAGGAGCTTCCTGATCGCCGGGGCGCGCAGCGCGGTGATCCACCCGTAGGGCGCCGGCGCCGTGCCGTCGTCGCCGGCCTTGTTCAGGGCCTCGATGCGGGCGGTGGTGATCATGCCGCGGTCGCCGACCATCACCATCTTCCCGAGCCCGGACTTCTCCCGCACCACCTGGACGATCTCGGTGAACGCCGTGGGGTCGCCGGCGCTGCCGGGGAAGACCCGGATGGCGACGGGCCGGCCGTCGGGGTCGGTGAGCAGCCCGTACTCGACCTGGAGCTTGCCCTTCTTGCCGTCGCGGGAGTAGCCGCGGGCCGCCAGCGGGCAGTGCGTGCCCTCCAGCCACGAGCTGGACAGGTCGAACAGCGCCATCCGCGACGGGTTGACCGCCGGCGCGAGGTGGCGGCGGGCCAGGCTGGCCTCGATGTCGTCCTGGCGGGCCTCCAGCCAGTCCATCGCGGCGTAGACGTCGCCGGTGGAGGCCGCTGCGGCGCCGAGGCCGGCGCCGAGCGTCGTGTCGGCCCACCAGGTGAGGGTGGACAGCTTCGACGCCGGGGCCACCACCCGGGAGACGACCAGCGCCAGGGCCAGGTCCCGGGGCGGGCCGGGCGGGCCGAGCAGGCCCGGCAGGCCGAGCTTGCGGGCCATCGCGTAAACGGCGGCGACGTGCCCGTGCGGCACCGACCGGGCGATGGTGACCGCCTCCCCGGCCGGGACCAGCGGGGTGCCCTTCAGGCCCGCCTCGACCAGGTCGACGACGTGGGCCGGCAGCGCGGACAGGCTGGCGACCGTCTCGTTCTTGACCTTTCCGGACTCCCGGTAGGTGCGCCGCAGGTAGGCCGGGGAGTACTCCCGGGGCTGGCCGTGCTTGTCGACGTGAGTCTTGCTGACTCTGACTACGTGAACCTTCCCGCTGATCGTCGCCATGCCAGTACCCTACAGGGATTCTGCCGGGATCTGCGGCTGCGACACGACAGACTTTCTGACTACGATTTCTGGCCCGCTCGGGGTATATCAGCAGGTCAGACGGCTGCGATTACGGATAGTTACGCCAACTTCGGGTTAAGGCCCTCTACCACCGGCACGTCATGAAATGGGGCGGCTACCGCAGCCGCACCGCCAAGAAGAAGGCGATCATCGTGGTCGCACCCGCCATCCTCATCATCATCTGGCACGTCCTGGCCACCGGCAGCCCCTACCAGGAA
>DASQQH010000315.1:0-2499 GCA_035643555.1 Acidimicrobiales bacterium
CGGCCGCAAGGGTGAGGTGTTCGCCCAGCTGCGGGCGCTGCGGGACCGCTACGCCGACCAGGTCCGCGCCGGCTTCCCGCAGATCCCGCGCCGGGTCTCCGGCTACAACCTCGACGACCTGCTGCCCGAGCGGGGGTTCAACGTGGCGAGGGCCCTGGTCGGCTCGGAGGGCACCTGCGCCATGGTGCTGGAGGCCTCGGTCAGGCTGGTGGACAGCCCCCCCAAGCGGACCCTGGTGGTGGTGGGCTACCCCGACATCGGTGCCGCCGGGGACGACGTCGCCGGGTTCCTCGAGTACGGGCCGATCGGCCTCGAGTTCTTCGACGCCACGGTGGTGGACCACCTCCACGCCAAGGGGATGCACTTCTGGGGGGAGGGGTTGCTGCCCGAGGGGCGCAACTGGCTGCTGGTGGAGTTCGGGGGACCCACCCAGGAGGCCTCCGAGGAGCCGGCCCGGGCACTCATGGCCGACCTGTCCGGGCGGACCGGGGCGCCCCCGGCCAAGCTCTACGACGACAAGGCCGAGGAGGCCGCGGTGTGGGAGGTGCGGCGGCACTCGGTGGGCTCGACCCGCATGCCGGCGGCCCTCGGGGGCCATCCGGGCTGGGCCAACTGGGAGGACGCCGCGGTGCCTCCGGCCCGGCTCGGGGACTACCTGCGGGACCAGGTGGGCCTGCTCGACCGCTTCGGCTACCACGGGGTCTTCTACGGGCACTTCGGGCAGGGCTGCGTGCACTGCCGCATCGACTTCGACCTGCGCTCGGCGACGGGGGTGGGCCGGTTCCGCTCGTTCGTGGACGAGGCCGCCGACCTGGTCTGCTCCTACGGCGGCTCGCTGTCGGGCGAGCACGGCGACGGCCACGGCCGGGCGGAGCTGTGGCCCAAGATGTTCGGGTCCGAGCTCATGCCGGCCTTCGGCGAGTTCAAGGCCCTGTGGGACCCGAGACACCGGATGAACCCGGGGAAGCTGGTCGAGCCCTACCGGATCGTGGAGCACCTGCGGGAGGGCCCCGACTACACCCCCGTGCAGGTCCGGACGCATTTCTCCTTCACCGAGGACGACGGCGACTTCTCCGAGGCGGCCGGACGGTGCTTCGGGGTGGGGAAGTGCCGGCACCTGGCGGGGGGGACCATGTGCCCCTCGTTCATGGTGACCAGGGAGGAGAAGCACTCCACCCGGGGGCGGGCCCGGCTGCTCTACGAGCTCCTCCGGGAGCCCACCGAGCCCCTGGGGGACGGCTGGCGCAGCGAGGAGGTCAAGGACGCCCTGGACCTGTGCCTGGCGTGCAAGGGGTGCAAGGGCGACTGCCCGGTCAAGGTGGACATGGCGACCTACAAGGCCGAGTTCCTCTCCCACTACTACGCCGGGCGCCTCCGGCCCCGCAGCGCCTACGCCCTCGGCCTGATCCCCCTCTGGGCCCGGATGGCGTCGCTGGCCCCCCGGGTGGTCAACCAGGTGTCCCACCACCCGAGCCTGGGGCCCCTGGTCAAGGCCCTGGGCGGGGTGGCGCCCGAGCGCCGGCTCCCCTCCTTCGCCCCGTCCCGGTTCACCCGGTGGTTCCGGGGCCATCGCCAGCCGACCGGGGGCACCCCGGTCGTGGTGTTCCCCGACACCTTCACCGAGTTCTTCCGCCCCGGGGCCGGCATCGCCGCCACGCGGGTGCTGGAGGACGCCGGCTTCCGGGTGGAGCTGCCCCGGGCCCCGGTGTGCTGCGGGCGGCCCCTGTACGACTACGGGATGCTGGACCTCGCCGAGCGCTTCCTCCGCCGGAACCTGGACGTGCTCGGGGACCAGGTCCGGGCCGGGATGCCCGTGGTCGTCCTGGAGCCCAGCTGCGCGGCGGTGTTCCGGGACGAGCTGCCCAACCTCATGCCCCGGGACCAGGACGCCCGCCGGCTGGCCTCCCAGACCGTGGTGCTCTCCGAGCTGCTGGGCGCCCACGACGACAGCTACCGTCCGCCCCGCCTGGACCGCCGGGCCCTGGTGCAGGCCCACTGCCACGAGGCGGCGGTGATGGGCACCACGGCGGAGGCCCGGGTGCTCGCCGACATGGGCCTCGAGGTGGACCGCCCCGACAGCGGGTGCTGCGGGATGGCCGGCAGCTTCGGCTACGAGGCGGGGGACCACTACCAGGTCTCGGAGGCCGCCGGGGAGCGGGTGATCCTCCCCGCGGTCCGCCAGGCCGACCCCGAGACCCTGGTCGTGGCCGACGGCTTCAGCTGCCAGGAGCAGATCGCCCAGGGGTCCGGGCGCCGGGCCCTGCACCTGGCCGAGGTCCTCTCCCTGGCCAGGGAGTACGGCCCCGCCGGCCCCCCGGGCCGTCCCGAGGACGCCCTGGGCGGGCCCACCACCGCGGCGCCCAAGCGGGGCGCGCTGGCGGCCCTCGGCGCCGCCGGCCTGGCCGGGGCGGCCCAGCTCGCCGCGACCACCCGCGGGAGACGATCCAGGTAACCGGGACCCCGGTCCCTCGAGCCGACCTCACCGACAGAAAGGCTGCA
>DASQQH010000316.1:0-3613 GCA_035643555.1 Acidimicrobiales bacterium
ACGGTGGTGGCGTACCACTCCCAGGCGTCCGGATCCCGGTCCTTGGCGCGCCGCTCCACCTCGGCGGCCGCGGCCTGGGCCGTGGCGTCCCCCTGGCCCTCCTCCACGAGCTCGTCCATCAGCTGGTGGATGTAGTCGACATGGGTCTTCATGCTCGGCTCCTCCCCATCGCCTAGGCGGTCAGCTCGCCGCCGTGGACCGCCAAGCCGTAGATCACCAGGGCGTCGACCAGGATCATGACGAACGACCAGGCGGGGAAGGCGGCCAGGAAGGCCAGCTGGAAGATCATGTTCGCCCCGGCCAGCACGATCCCGATCACCCGCGCCCAGCTGGCCCGGGCGTAGATGCCCAGGGCGGTGAGGACCATCACCACGCCGATCCCGAACGCCACCCAGCCCCAGGCGTTGAGCTGGTTGTTCACCACCGGCAGGGTCACCCCGCGGCCGGCGGCGATGGCCGAGAAGTAGTGGGAGTTGAAGACCGCCACCAGGCCGTCGATGACGTTGAAGAACCCGACCAGGAGGATCATGGAGCCGGCGAACACGCTCCAGCCCCACCCCCGTGGTTCGCCAACGACCACCCTGTCGTCCACACTGCCACGCGTCGTGCCAGTGTTCGAGGTCCGTACCATGTGCCCCCTCCTGTCGAGCAGGTCCCCTCCTCTCAGTGTCGGCGCTGGCCACACTGGTGGGATCACCCCATCAGGGTGATTGCCCACCCCGGCCGACGCCGATGCCACCGGTGGTCGTCCCCCGGCCCCCGGGGGTCACCGCCCGGGCGGGGCCGGCCCCAACCCCTGCGGCGCCGCCGGTGGGCGTCGGGCTCACCCTGGCCGGGGTGGGGCCATGGCCTCCCCCCGCGACGGCGCAACCGGGCGCCTGGTCGCAGGCGAGCCCCTGTCGGTGCTGCCCGACGGGGGCCCGTGTCCGCCCCGGGACCCCCCCTCGATGCCCCGCTGGTCAGCCCGGCGCCTCCCGGACCACCTCGGTCGGGTCCTTGTCCCGCCGGAGCCCGAGGTAGCGGGGGTGGCGGAGCCGTCCGTCATGGGTCCACTCGGTGAACCCGAACTTCCCCACCAGGTCGGGGGTGACCCAGTGGACCCCGGCCTCCCGGATCGCCCCGGCCGCCTGGAAGGGCGGGGTGGCCTGCTCCCGGGCCGCCAGCTGGTCGCCGAGGGACGCCAGGGTCTCCTCGTCGTAGCCGGTGCCGACCTTGCCCGCGTAGACCAGGGCCCCGCCCTGGTGGTAGCCGACCAGCAGGGCGCCGAAGCGCTGCCGGCTGCCCCGGGGCTCGGTGTAGCCCCCGATCACCAGCTCCTGGCGGTTCACGCACTTGAACTTGCGCCAGTCGCGGGACCGGCCGTGGGCGTAGGGGGCGGCGGCGGCCTTGGCGATGAGGCCCTCCCACCCCTTGTCGCAGGCCTCCCGCAGATAGGCAAGGCCCTCCCGGTTCCGGTGGGGGAGGAAGCGCAGGGGGTCCTCGAAGGACATCGCCTCCCGGAGGAGGGTCTTGCGGTCCCGGGCCGGGAGCCCGGTGGTGTCCCACCCCTCGAGATGGACCAGGTCGAAGATGTAGTAGAAGACCTCGATGCCCGACCGGCGCGCCGCCTCGGGGTCCCGGAGCTGCATCCGGCCCTGCAGGCGAGAGAAGCTGGTGCGGCCGCCCTCGAAGGCCACGACCTCCCCGTCGAGCACCGCCGCGGCGGGCGCTTGGGCGGCGAGGGCCTCGACCACCTCCGGGTAGCCGGTGCCCAGGTCCTTCTGGTTCCGGGACAGGAGCCGGACCCGGCCGTCCCGGCAGACCGCCAGGACCCGCTCCCCGTCGAGCTTGCGCTCGTAGAGCCAGTCGGGGTCGTCGAAGGGGTCGTGGGTGAGGGTGGCCAGCATCGGTGACCGCCACGCCGGGCCCTCCTCCCGTCGCAGCCGGCGGCGGGCGGCGTCGTCGAGGACCTCGACGGCGCTCATCCCCGGTCCCCCCGGGCGAGGTCCCGGTTGGTCCTCCCCGACAGGACCGACGCCGGCTGGGTGCTCACGGGGTTGCGCCGGCGGTCGGCGGCCTCGTCGTCGAGCTTCACCAGCAGCCACCGGGCGTCGGCGCCCCGGCCGGTCCGCTGGAGCACGTAGCCGCCGGTGAGCTTGTGGCCCTCCAGCCAGAACTTCACGTGGCCGGCCTCGATCTGCTCGGCGACCGGCACCTCCCGCCCGTCATGGTCCCCCAGGTTGCGGTAGGTCCCGGTGTCCCAGACGATCACCGTGCCCGCCCCGTACTCGCCCTCGGGGATCACGCCCTCGAAGGCGGCGTAGTCCAGGGGGTGGTCCTCGGTGGGCTGGGCCAGGCGCTTGTCGCTGGGGTTGGTGGAGGGTCCCTTGGGAACCGCCCAGGACTTGAGGACGCCGTCGGCCTCCAGGCGGACGTCGTAGTGGAGGCTGGAGGCGTCGTGCTTCTGGATGACGAACCGGGCCTCGCCGGGGCCGGCCTCCTCCCCCGCCTGGGGTTCGGAGGTCCTGGCGAAGTCCCGCTTGCGCCGGTACTCGTCAAGGGAAGCCATGGCACATACCCCCTGGTCGGTGCGGGCCGACCCGGGGCCCACGGCCCGGGCGGGGTCGGCTCGGCGGTGGCCGGGCGACGGGGGGCCCGCACCCGGTGATGCGTGCCCCACGGTGCTGCCTCGGCCGGTTCCGTCCTGGTTCTACCCGATCGCCCGGGGCGCCACCGCCGCCACCCCGCCGGCACGGGGCGGCTCAGTAGACTGGGAGCGTGGCGAGCGCCCGTCGGAGGGGGTAGCGGTGGCCGACCTGGTGCAACAGGCCCATGTCCATGAGCTCCTGGACCACGGCGACGGTCCCTGCGTCTCGGTCTTCCTGCCCACCCACCGCACCGCCCCGGACAGCGACCAGGACCCGATCCGGCTGAAGAACCTCCTGGAGGAGGCCGAGGAGCGGCTGGTGGCCGGGGGCCTGCGGGCCCCCGACGCCAGGAGCCTGCTGGCGCCGGGTCGGCGGCTGCTCGGCCTGGAGCGGTTCTGGACCTACCAGAGCGACGGCCTGGCCCTGTTCCTCGCCCCGGGGTGGTTCCGGAGCTTCCGCCTGCCCCTGGCGCTGTCGGAGCTGGTGGTGGTCGGGGGCCGGTTCCACGTCAAGCCCCTGTTGGGCCTGCTGGTCGCCGACGGCCGGTTCTACGTCCTGGCGCTCAGCCGCCACCAGGTCCGCCTGCTCGAGGGCTCCCGCCAGCGGGTGGAGGAGGTCGACCTGGCCCACGTGCCCCACAACCTGGCCGAAGCCCTCGCCTACGACGACCTCGAGAAGCGCCGCACCTTCCACGTCGCCGGCCGGGGCAGCGTCGGGGGCCCGGCGGTGTTCCACGGCCACGGCGTCGGGGCGGAGACGGACAAGGCCCTCCTCAAGCGGTTCCTCCACGAGGTGGACCAGGGCGTGGCCGAGGTGCTCGGGGACCGGGGGGCGCCGCTGGTGCTGGCCGGGGTGGGGTACGAACGGGCCATGTTCGCCGAGGTCAGCCGATACCCGGGGCTCCTGGCCCAGGGCATCGAGGGCAACCCCGACGAGCTGCGGCCCGAGGAGCTCCACCGGCGGGCCTGGGCCATCGTGGCCCCGGT
>DASQQH010000317.1:0-3811 GCA_035643555.1 Acidimicrobiales bacterium
GTGGCAGTAGCGCCGGACCCCCTCCTCCTCGTCGCGCACCACCAGGACCGCCTTGCAGTGGGTCTTGAGACCGACCAGGCCGTAGACGACGTGGACACCGGCCTCCTCCAGGGCCCGGGCCCAGGCGATGTTGGCCTGCTCGTCGAAGCGGGCCTTGAGCTCCACCAGCACGGCGACCTGCTTGCCCTCCTCGGCCGCCCGGATCAGGGCGGCGACGATCGGGCTGTGGCCCGAGGTGCGGTACAGGGTCTGCTTGATGGCCAGCACCGCGGGGTCGGCCGCCGCCGCGGTGATGAAGGACTCGACCGAGGTGGTGAAGGAGTCGTAGGGGTGGTGGACCAACAGATCCCGCTCCCGCAGCACGGCGAAGAGGTCCGTGGGCTCGTCGCTGGCCGTCGCCAGCCCGGGTGGGGTCATCGGGGCCCAGGGCGGGTCGTGCAGGTCCGGCCGGTCCAGCTCGTGCACCGCCCACAACCCGGAGAGATCGAGGGGCGCGGGGACCTCGTAGACGTCCTCGGGGCCCAGCTCGAGCTCCGAGAGCAGGAGCTCGCGGACCTCGTCGCTGGTGCCGGCCTCGAGGTCGAGGCGCACGGCGCGGCCGAACCGCCGGCGCCGCAGCTCCATCTCCACCGCCACCAGCAGGTCGTCGGCCTCCCCCTCCTCGGGAGTGAAATCCGCGTTGCGGATCACCCGGAACGAGTGGTGGCCCACGATCGTCATGTCGGGGAACAGGGAGTCGAGGTGGGCGGCGATGAGCTGCTCCAGGGGCACGAAGCGCTCCCCGTCGGGCAGGACCACGAACCGAGGCAGCAGGGGCGGGACCTTGACCCGGGCGAAGCGCCGCTCGTCGCTCACCGGGTCCACCACGATCACCCCCAGATTGAGGGAGAGGTTGGAGATGTAGGGGAACGGGTGGCTGGGGTCCACGGCCAGGGGGGTGAGCACGGGGAAGATGCGCTGGAAGAAGACGTCGACCAGGTGGGCCCGGTCGTCCTCGTCCAGGGCCGCCCAGTCAGAGAGGCGGATCCCGGCATCGGCGAGGGAGGGGGCGACCTCGCCGAGGAAGATCTCGCTCTGGCGGGCCAGCAGGTGCTCGACCTTCACCCGGATCGCCCGCAGCTGCTCGTGGGGGCTGCGGCCGTCGGGTGAGCGGGCCGCCAGCCCCACGGCCATCTGGTCCTTGATGGCGGCCACCCGGACCTGGAAGAACGTGTCCAGCTGGGAGCTGAAGATCGCCAGGAACCTCACCCGCTCCAGCAGGGGCACCGACGGCTCCTGGGCCAGGTCGAGGATGCGGGCGTTGAGGTCGAGCTCGGAGAGGTCGCGGTTGAGGTAGCGGTGGCCCCCGCC
Organism: Acidimicrobiales bacterium; assembly: GCA_035643555.1. Classification (GTDB taxonomy): domain Bacteria; phylum Actinomycetota; class Acidimicrobiia; order Acidimicrobiales; family JAJPHD01; genus DASQQH01. The sequence continues at coordinate 1,351 of DASQQH010000317.1, forward strand.
GGCCCCGGCGTCGGCCCCGCTCCCGGTGGGGATCTCAACCTCAACAGCCACCCCCCAGAGGCTACCGTCCCCGCTCATGGCCTACGAGCAGCTCTCCACCGAGGTCCGCGACGGCGTGCTGACCATCACCCTGGACCGACCGGACAGGCTCAACGCCTTCACCGCCACCATGGCCACCGAACTGATCGACGCCTTCGACCGCGCCGACGCCGACGACGAGGTCCGGGCGGTGATCGTGACCGGGCGGGGGCGGGCGTTCTGCGCCGGCGCCGACCTCTCCGGGGGCCCGGACGCCTTCGACCACCGCCGGGAGGGGGACCGGGGGGTGCGCCGGGACGGCGGGGGCAAGGTCAGCCTCCGTATCTACGACCTCACCAAGCCGATCATCGCCGCCATCAACGGCCCCGCCGTGGGGGTGGGGATCACCATGTGCCTGCCCATGGACCTCCGCCTGGCCGCCGAGGGGGCCAAGATGGGCTTCGTCTTCACCCGCCGGGGGATCACCCCCGAGGCCTGCTCCAGCTGGTTCCTGCCCCGCCTGGTGGGCATGGCCCGGGCCGCCGAGTGGGTCTACACCGGGCGGGTGTTCCCCGCCGCGGAGGCGGCGGCGGGCGGCCTGGTGAGCCGGGTCCTGGCCCCCGAGGACCTGGTCCCCGAGGCCCGGCGGCTGGCCCGGGAGATGGCCGAGGGGACCTCGCCCACCGCCGTGGCCCTGGCCCGACGCATGCTGTGGCGCATGCTCGGCGCCCGCCACCCCATGGAGGCCCACCGGGCCGAGTCCCGGGCCATCGCGGCCATGGGCGCCTCCGCCGACGGCCACGAGGGGGTGGCCTCCTTCCTGGAGCGGCGCCAGCCCCAGTTCCCCCGCCGGGTGAGCGAGGGCCTCCCCGAGGTGTTCCCCGACTGGGAGGAGCCCGCCTGGGGCTGACCGGCGCCCTCCCCGGGGCCCGCCAGGCTAGGGTTTGGGGCGGCGCCAGGGGGGGTCCGGGGTCGCCACCGTCCACCATGAGCACCCTCACCGCCAGCCCCGACCGCCCGGCCCCCACCGAGGTCCGCCACCGGCGCAAGCCCCGCCGGCGGACCGAGCTCGGGCTGTTGCTCCTGGCGTGGCTGGTGACCGTCTCGGCCTACATCCTCGCCTCCCTCGGGGGCACGGGCCACATCCCCGCCCACATCGACGTGTTCCTGGGGCTGATGATCGGCCTCACCCTGGTCCCCCACCTGGCCAACCGGTGGCTGGCCCCCGACGCCGACGCCGTGCTGCTGCCCATCGTGGTCCTCTTGAACGGCCTGGGCTGGGTGATGATCGCCGAGCTGGACGCCATCCCGGCGGTCCAGCACAGCTCGGGCACGGGACTGGCCGCCAAGCAGGCCATGTGGACCGCGGTGGGGATCGCCCTGTACGTGGCCACCCTGGCGGTGTTCCGCCACGGCCGGGACCTCGCCCGCTACCGCTACCTGCTGGGCCTGGTGGGCATCGGCCTGCTCATCTCCCCCCTGCTGCCGGGCATCGGGGAGAGCGTCAACGGCTCCCGGCTGTGGATCCGCCTGGGACCGTTCCCCTTCCAGCCGGTGGAGATCGCCAAGCTGGCCCTGGTCATCTTCGTCGCGTCCTACCTGGCCGAGAAGCGCGAGCTGCTGGCACACGCCACCGTGCGGTTCGGCAACCGCCTGATCCCCGACCCCCGACCCTTCGGGCCCATCCTCGTGGCCTGGGCGTTCGCCCTGTTGATCATCGCCGCCGAGCACGACATCGGCTTCGCCCTGCTCATGTTCATGCTCTTCCTGGTCATGCTGTGGATGGCCACCGGCCGGGTCGTCTACGTGATCGTCGGTGCCGCCCTGTTCGTGGCGGCCGCCTTTCTCGGCATGCACCTGTTCGCCAGGGCCGGGGAGCGCATCACCATCTGGCTCCACGCCTTCAAGTACGCCAACGGCCACGGCTACCAGCTGGTCCAGGGCGAGTACGCCCTGGGCAGCGGGGGCCTGGCCGGCGCCGGCCTGGGCCTGGGCCATCCCGGGCTCATCCCGGTGGTGGTGAGCGACATGATCTTCGCCGCCATCGGCGAGGAGCTGGGCCTGCTTGGCACCACCTCCCTGATCGTTGCCTACCTGCTCCTGGTGGGCGTGGGCCTGCGCATCGCGCTCCGGCACCGCTCGGACTTCCCCAAGCTCCTCGCCGCCGGCCTCACCGTGATCCTCGGCCTGCAGGCGTTCATCATCGTGGCGGGGATCATCCGGCTGCTCCCCCTCACCGGGATCACCCTGCCCTTCGTCTCCTACGGCGGGTCGTCCCTGGTGGCCAACTACATCCTCGTGGCCATGCTCATCCGCCTGTCCACCGAGGCGGCGGCCGCCGCCTAACCGGGATCCCAGCCCGGGCGCGCCCTCGACGCCCGCCCCCGCCTCGGCGGCCGCATCGCCCGGCCCGGTGTCCCCCGCCTCCTCACCGTGGCGCGGG
>DASQQH010000318.1:0-2237 GCA_035643555.1 Acidimicrobiales bacterium
GGTTGGCACCGCGATGTGCACGTCCACGCACATCGCGCCGACATACCCGACGGGCATGGGGATCACACCCTTGACGTGGGGCTCCCGGTTCGAGGGGCTGGCCGACCCGTCACGTGACGCCCGCCCGGGACGTGCCCCTCACGTTGGCGGCCTCGGAGAGGCGGTCCCGGCCCCGGCGCCCAGCGACCGATGGGGCGAGCACCGAGGGTGGGGGCTTACTACCCCCAGGCGCCCCGCTGGGCGTGGTCCGCCGAGGGTCGGATCGTTGCGCAGATCCCCTCGACGGACCAGCCACCGGACCCCCACATCCGCAAGGCTGAGAAGCGGTCGGCCAGAGCTTGGGACGCCAGCGCCGGCCGGACCCGATGCGTACAGGTCCCTGGTCGCCAGGGCGAGCCTCACGTCGCCCGGTGCCGCTGGCCACCTCGCATGGCCCGGCGCTCCCGCTCGTCGGTGCCGCCCCGGACGCCTATGAGGGTGTCGTCGGTCAGGGCCAGCTCGAGGAGAAGCTGGCCGCACGTGCCGACCTGTCGGCCGCGACATCCGGCGCATCGAGCTGGGCCAGCTCGACCCCAACCTGGCCACGCTCCGAGCGACAGCGAAGGCCCTGGGGGTCAATCTCGCCGAGATGGTCGAGGAGGAAGAGCCGGCCTGGGGTCCCCTCGGGTCAGGCGTCGATGGCCCCGCGGACGCTGCGGCTGACGCGACAGTTGGTGCGCTGGCTCAGCGCCGCGAGGTCAAACGCCTGGACCTGCCGGCGGCAGTCCGAGCGCGTCCACGCCAGGGCCCGAGGTGGTGGGCCTGGAAGGCGAGAAGGACGGCACCGATGGCCGACCACCACTCTGAAGCGGACCCGAGGACTGCCCTCCACACAAGCATGGCCCACATGACACGGAGCAGGTAGCCGCGCATCCCGCCAACCCGTCCAACTTGTTGGTGGTGATGGCGCCAGCGCACGCGCTAGGCGACCCGAGCGGCCCCGGCGTGGAATCGGTTCGCCCCAGGGGAAGGTGTCGGCGACGCCGGCGGTGCGTCCCCATATTCGAAGTCGCCACCGTCGCTGCCTCTAACGGCGACTCGGTGCGCGATCGACCGGGACCATATGTATCGCAACCAATCAGTTCAAGGACCACGAGATGTCCATTTCGTAAATGATACCGATCACAGAGGCTCAGCCGATTGACAGGGTAACTCACCACCTGTTAGAAGTAGCCGATTGAGCTGGTTGGGGGGGTCAGGAGGACTCCTTTAGCGGAGTTGGGGGTTCTGTTTTCTGAGCCATCAAGGGCTCTTGTCGGACTAGGTATCAACTATCAGCGTCCGAACGCGACGCTGCCGCAATCACTTTGGGGGTGACACACGTGCGACGTGTTTTGGCGGCTGTAGGAGTTGGATTGGGCACCGCGGGCCTCAGTCTCGGGGGAATGGCCCTTGCTCCTGCGGCTGGTGCTACCTCAGGAGCACATTTCTTCGGCGACACCGGTGCATCGATCGTACAGAGCGGGCCCAATCAGGGACAGTTGCTGGTCCAGATTGACGAAGCAGGACTGGGCAATCAAGACGTAAACTACAACATTCCGTGGACAAGCTCTGCCACTTGGGCCTGCATCAACGGTGGAGGCAACCATCCCAAGGCTGCCAACAAGGAGACGGTGTCATCGTCGGGATCCACCGATGTGAACATTCAGGCAAAGAACGGCAGGGTGCAGGCAACGGTGCCGGTGGCGGACACGCCGCCCGGACCCGGCTCATTTTCCTGTCCACCGGGGCAGCGGCTGGTGCTTGCGAGCGTGAGCTATTCTGTAACTATTAATGATACTACCAACGGCGTGAGTGCCGGACCCTTTACTCCGAGTGCGACATTCTACAATGTGTAGCTAGCAGGGATTCGCCCACTATGACCAAGGAGGCGGTCGAGGATCTCTTATTGGAGGACTTGACCGCCTCCTGGTCTCTGGGCCGGCCTCTTGCCTCCCCGTGCGTGCACGGGGTAACACAAGGCAGGAGAACGGATAAGTAGGGATCGGTACGGCTCCTCGGTAGCCTGACCCCAGGGTGTGAAGGGCCATCGGCGCCTTGTCCCGGCCTCGAGGGCCTCTGGCGGACTCAGCCGGGGTGAACTACTCGTTGATTTCCCTCAACAGGTGATGTCGTTGCTTGACGTCGTCCACGGCTCGGCGGAAACTGGGGCGGACTTGAGCCTGTGCCGATGCAGAGCCGGGTGACAGCAGTCGTTC
>DASQQH010000319.1:0-3100 GCA_035643555.1 Acidimicrobiales bacterium
CCTCGACACCGTCCGCCGCCTCGTGGGGCGGGTCGCCGGGGAGCTCGGTGCGCCCCCCGACCTGGCGGCGCTCTTCGTGACCCGACCCCATGCCCCGGCGTTCGGGGAGGCGGCCCGGGTGGTGCGTGCGGCCCTGCGGCCCGCCACCCTCCTCGGGTGCGTGGCCGAGTCGGTGGTGGGCACGGCCCGCCAGGTCGAGCAGGGCCCCGGGGCGGCCCTGTGGGCAGCTCGCCTCGGCCCCGTGGCCCCCGTCGCGGTGGAGGTCGCCGGAGCGTCGGGACCGGTGAGCGGGTGGCCGACCCACCCGGGCTTCGAGCCTCGGGGCCTGGTGCTGGTGGCCTGTCCCTGGAGCTTTCCGGCGGGGGGGTTCCTGGCGTGGTTGGAGACGGCCATGCCGGGGCTCCCGGTCGTCGGGGGCATGGCCTGGGGCGGGGGAGGCCCCGGAAGCACCCGGTTGAGCGTGGACGGGCGGCTCCAGACGATCGGGGCCGTGGGGGCGCTCGTCGGCGCCGGCGCCGGCCTGTCGAGCGTGGTCGCTCCGGGGGTGGGGGCCCTCGGGGATGCGGTGGTCGTCACCCGGGCCGAGGGACCCGTGATCCACGAGCTCGCCGGCAAGCCTCCCCTGGCCCGCCTGGAGGCCTGGGGCCGACGCGACCTCGATCCCCACCGGGTGGACCTGGTGAACCGTGGCGGACTGCGGGTGGGGCGGGTGGTGAACGAGCACCGGGACGCCGTGGGCCCGGGGGACGTCGAGCTCCTCGGGATCCGGGGCGTCGACCGACGGACCGGGGCGTTGGTGGTGGACGAGCCGGTGCCGGTGGGCACCACCGTCCAGTTCCACCTGCGGGACCCGGCGGTGGCCGAGACCGAGCTGCGAGCGGCGGTGGCCGGCCGCCGGGCGCGGGGAGCGCTGTTGTTCACCGACACCGACCGGGCAGGGAGCCGCTCCGGGCGGGACCACGACGACGCCTCGGTGGTCACCCGCGCGCTCCACACCGCCCCCCTGGGCGGGTTCCTCGCCGCGGGAGAGCTGGGCCGCCTGGGGGAGGTGAACCGCCACCACCGCCAGGCCGCGGTCGTCGCCCTGTTCGGGACCCACGACCCGTAGGGACGCAGGCCAGGGGTCAGTACCGGGGCGGGTGGGGGATCTCGGCGTCGTTCAGTTGGACCTCCATGTCCACATAGATGACGCCGTGCTCGACCTTGCAGGCGTAGACGGGGATCGGGGCGACGGCGGGGATGCCGATCGCGGCGCCCGTCGCCGTGTCGAACCGGGAGGCGTGGGCCGGGCACACGATGGAGTTGTCGCCGTCGTCGAACATGCCCTCGTGGAGCTGCTGTTGCTGATGGGTGCAGGTGTCGTGGACGGCCCGGACCTCCTCGTCGTCGATGCGCACCAGGCAAATGGGCTGGGACAACTCGATCCGAATCATGTCCCCGACCTCGAAATCGTCGAGATCGGCGACGGGCTCATAGGACATGTCGCCTTTTCCTGTTTCTGCGATTCCGATGTGTGCGCCCAGTTTCCCACCGTCCTCGACCGGCAAAGCGGGAATCGTGGCAATTTCCCGGTGGCGTCGTTAGAGCAAAGCGGGAATCGTGGCAATTTCCCGGTGGCGTCGTTAGAGTCTGGCTGGCCTCGAGTCTTGGGGTCGAGCAGGGCACCACGGGGAGGGCGCCATGGCCAGCACCGACGGAGCGGGGGGGACGTCGGTACCCTCGGGGGGGCCGGTCGGTCCCCCGCCACTGGTGGAGACCTGGCACACCGCCGCCCTGGCCTGGCTGGAGGCCCGGCCGCGGTTGGTTGACCTGGACCGGTGGGTGCACCGGGCCCTGGCCCCCCTGCACGCCCGGTACAGGGACCGCCCCGTCGTGGAGGCACTGCACGGGGGACGGTGGTTCGGCCACGCCCTCCACCCGGCGCTCTCGGACCTGCCGGTGGGGCTGTGGACCGGGGCCTTTCTGGTCGACCTGGTGGGGGGAGGGGACGAGGCCGCAGCCAGGTTGAGCGGGGCCGGCCTGGTGGCGGCGGTGACGACGGTGGCCACGGGGGTCAGCGACTGGCTTGTCAGCGACGGCGGCGACCGCCGGCTGGGCCTGGTCCACGGGCTGGCCACCACCGCCGGTACGGGCCTGCAGGCGGCGTCCCTGGTCTGCCGCCGGGCAGGTCGTCGGGGGCTGGCCCGGACCCTGGGGATGGCCAGCCTGGGGGTGACGGTCGGTGCAGCGTACCTGGGGGGGCATCTGGTCCTCGGGCGGGGCCTGATGGTGAACCACACGGCCTGGCACGTGGGGCCCCGGCGGTGGGTGCGGGCCGTCCGGGACGAGGAGCTGGCGCCGGGGGCGCCGGCGGGGGTGGTGGTGGAGGGCAGGCAGGTCCTCCTGTGCCGCCTGGGGGAGCAGGTCCTGGCCCTCGACGACGTCTGCAGCCACGCCGGCGGCCTGCTCTCCCGGGGCCGGGTGGCGGGCGCCTCGGTGACCTGTCCCCTGCACGGGTCCGTGTTCGACCTGGGGAACGGCCGGGTCCTTCGGGGACCCGCCTGCTACCCCCAGCCCTGCCTGCCGGTCCGGCTGCGCAACGGATGGGTCGAGGTCCGGGCCAGCCGGCCGGCCCGGCGTGCCGGCACCGGCCAGGAAGGAGGGTGAAAGCCGACGGTGGGCACGCCATTCCTGCCGGGCCGTGCAGGGGGCGCCCCGTGGGACCGGGGGCAGCCTGGCCCTCTGCCACCTGGGCTCCTGCAACATGTACCGCGTCCGGACCCCTTCTTGACGGCCCCCGCGGGGCCTTCGATACTTGAACGTGACAGGCAGCACAGCTGGGTGGTGCGGCCAGAGAAGGGGGTGATCCCACTGGCCCATTGCGACACCGGGGCTCGGTGCCTCAAAACGGCAAGGGCTGTTCTGAGGGTCCTGCGGCTCCTGGTCGCCCGACCGGAGGGGGTGTCGGTCGACGAGGTGGCGGAGGCGCTCGGGAAGAGCAAATCCACGGCCAGTTACCTGCTGAACAGCCTGGTGGAGGAGGGCTTCGCCACCCGGGATGTGGTGCTGGGCCAGGGCTGCTACCACCTGGCCCCACCCGGGGTGTCGGGCGGCCCGGGGA
>DASQQH010000320.1:0-2300 GCA_035643555.1 Acidimicrobiales bacterium
GGCGGCCGGCGGCACCCAGCTGCGGTCGCTGTCGCTTGCCCGGACGGCCTGGTGGCTCACCTCGGCCCCGGCCGCCCCCCCACCCGCTCCCGGCGCCCAAGCCGGCGACGTCGACCCCTCGCCCTGGGTGGTGGAGCTGGCCAGCGCCGACGGACCGGTCGCCGCCGTGGCCCCGCCGGGGCAGGTGGGGGGGCGGGCCCTGCGGTGGCCGGCGCCGGTGACCGGCTACGGCAGTGACCGCCCCCGGTGGTCCCTCCGGTAGCCGGACCGTCTGGCCCCACCGGAGGTGCGCGCGGGTCGGGGCGGCCCGAGCCGACGGCGTGGTCGACCCGGGCGAGGTGCCGGGCCCCCGGGGGTGGTGAGGCGGGGTGTGGACCAGGCAGCCATACCGGTCACGACCCCCCAGGTGGCCCTGACCCCGGGGGGCGTGGGGGAGCGGTCGTCGGGGCGCCACGCCGATGGACCACGCCCGGGCCCAGGGGACGACTCGACCCACCCGCCCTGGCACCTACGGACGTGGCGGTGCGCCCCTCGTTGCCATCGTGGTCGGCGGGCCCTGAGCGTCGCGCTCCCTCGATGACCGCCGAGAGCTTGGCGTCGACCTCGCCCGGCACCCGGCGCCGGGCTCAGCGTCCGAGCATGGACGGGGAAGCTCCCGGCGCTGCAGCCATGGGTGATGCGGGCCGGGGCGCCGTGGGTGATCGCCACCGTCAGGGGGTACCGGCCATCCTGGTCCATGGCGGCTTCCTCCGCCCCTGGAGCTGGGCCGATGTCGCCACGATCCTCACCGACCACGGCGTCCGGGCGGTCTGTGTGGACCTGCCCAGCGGCCAGGACACCACCGGTGCCTGGCCGGTCTGCCCGACGACGCCCAGGCCGTCCGCCACGTCCTCGACGGTTGCGCCCATGCCGTGTCGTGCGGGCACTCCTCGCCGGGCGCCGTGATCAGGGACGCAGCGGCCGGGCCGCGCCCGGCGGTCCGCCACCTCGTGTACCTCGCCGCCGCCATCCCTGGCGTGGGGGACGGCCTCACCAGCCTCCCCGGCACAGGTCCCGGGGAGGGCGCTCCTCGGACCGGATGAAGCCCCCGACGACGAGGAGGTCACGGTCCGCGCCGACGGTCGGATCATGCTGCGCCCCGAAAGCCCGCGCGAGAAGCGCGTCCACGACCGCACCCCCGCCCGGGCCGATGCCGCCATCGCCCTCCTGGGCCCCAGGTCCGGTCACCAGCACCCAGCCGGCCACCGTGGCCGCGTGGCACGACCCCCCCGCCACCCACGTCCGGTGCACCGACGACCGCCTCCCCGAGCTCCTCCCTCCGGCCGTCACGGCGCGCGGCGCCGACCCGCTCTGCCTGGCAACCGGCCATGCCCGCAGTGGCGCCGCCCCGATCTCGTCGCCGACGTCCTCCTGGCCATCATCGACCGGCCACGGGTGGCGGACCGCCGGTGAGTCGGGCACCCGGCCGCCGACCCCAGCAGGTGGTGAGGAGCCCAGACGCATGGCCACTTGGTGCCCCGATCCCCGGCGCGGCGCCATCGAGCCCATGGTCCACAGCAGCCGACGCACCGGCCACGCCGAGCGTGGACGAGCCCGGGACGCCCGGGTGCGGACGGTGCCGGCTACTGCTGCCCGCCGAGGGACGGAGCCGCCGGGGGACACCCGGACACCTGGATCCGGCCCAGGTCGTTCACCGGTGCGCCGGGCCCGCTCGGGCCCCCGATCCCCGCCGGCGACAGCTGGTGCAGCCCGGGGCTTCCCCCGATCGTCGCAACGGTGGCGACCGACGGGGGGCAGGCCGCCGGCGGTCGAGGCCAGACCACCGCCGCCACCGCCGCGGTCAGCACCAGCGCCGAGCAGAGGGTCAAAAGACCCCTGCGGAAACCAGGGTGGTGGAGGACGCGTTCCTCCCGCCGGTGCAACAGGCTCGACCGACGAGCCCGGTGCTGCCCGCGCCCGCCGGCGACCCGTACGACGTTCGGAACCCCCCACTGGACGAGACGGTGTCGCCGCTCGACCGTCGGTCGCAACGCCATGGAACCCCCCAGCACTGTTCGTCCGGACAACTCGACCAGACGTTCCCCGATCACGAACGGTAGCCATGTCCATCGGCTCCCGCAAGCGCTTCTGCCACCACCCCCGGTCCCCGGGGTTCGGGAAACCCCGTCGGGCGCCCTTTTCGGAGGGGACCCCCTCCCGGGTCGCCCCCCCATGGCGGGAGTGGCGGGGAGCTGGCCGGGTGGGCACGCCTCCCGATCCGAGCGGCCTTCGCCGGGACCGCACGGGAGCCCATCAGAGAC
>DASQQH010000321.1:0-2780 GCA_035643555.1 Acidimicrobiales bacterium
GTGTTGACGGTGGTGGCCTTCAACTTCATCGGCGACGCCATGCGCGACGCCCTGGAGGTCCGCCTCCAGCAGCGCTGAGCCGCCGCGGAGGCCAGCGGCCCTGGCGAGGGGACGGCGAAGAGACTGAGACCACCGGGGCACCGGATCCGCCGGCCTGTCGGGTGCGGCGAGCCCCCCTCGGGCGGCAAGGGCCCGAGGGCCACCTCGGATCGACCACCCCGTCCCCGGGGCGGCGAGAATGGTCGCCGAGCCGCCGGCAGGTGAGCGCCGTCGGCAGGTGAGCACCGAGATGGACCGGGCGCCTGAGCCCTGCGGCTAGATCATGCCCCTCCGAGGGGGAGCCCACCCCCCGGGGCCGCTTGGCGGCCTCGGGCCGTGGGATGGCTAGGTCGAGGACGCCGCCGACGCCGCGGTGGGGCTCGCCTCGGCCTCCAGGGGCTCCTGGAGGGGGAAGTGACAGGCCGCCTGGTGGCTGGGCACCCCGAAGGCCCGCAGCGGCGGCTCCACCTCGGCGCAGACGTCCTGGGCCAGGGGGCACCGGGTCCGGAACCGACAGCCCGAGGGCGGCAAGGCCGCCGAGGGGAGCTCACCCTGGAGGGCGGCCTGCTCCTTGCCCCGCTCCCTGGTGGGATCAGGGACGGGGATGGCCTGGAGCAGGCCCGCGGTGTAGGGGTGGGCCGGACGCTGGTAGACGTCCTCGCCCTCCCCCACCTCGACCAGCTTCCCCAGGTACATCACGCCGATCCGGTCGGCGAGGTAGCGCACCACCGACAGGTCATGGGAGATGATGATGTAGGTCAGGTCGCGCTCGCCCTGCAGGCGCTTCATCAGGTTGAGCACCTGGGACTGGATGGAGACGTCCAGGGCCGACACCGGCTCGTCGGCCACGATCAGGCGGGGGGCCAGGGTCAGGGCCCGGGCGAAGCCGATGCGCTGGCGCTGCCCTCCCGAGAACTCGTGGGGGTAGAGCTCCATGGCCCGTCCCGAGAGGCCCACCTCGCCCAGCAGCTCCCTGATCCGGGCCTCCTGCTCGTCGCGGTTGCCGATGCTCTGGGCCTGCAGCGGCTCCCGCAGGGTGGACACCACGCGCATGCGGGGGTCGAGGGACGAGTACGGGTCCTGGAACATGAGCTGGAAGTCCCGCCGTCGCCGCCGCAGGGCCGCCCCCCGCAGGCTCGTCACGTCGACCCCGTCGAAGCGGATGGCGCCCGAGGTGGGCTTGTCCAGGGCCACCACCAGCCGGCCGAGGGTGGTCTTCCCACAGCCCGACTCCCCCACCAGACCGAAGGTCTCGCCCCGGTGGACCTCAAAGGAGACGTCCGACACCGCCTTCACCGAGCCCACCTGTCGCTGGAGCACGCCCTTCAGGATGGGGAACTCCTTGACCAGGTGGTCCACCACGAGGAGCGGCTCGCCGGCCTTGCCGTCCCCCTCACCCCGCCCGGCGAGGGTGGGGGCGAGCTGGCCGTCCCCGTCGTCGGACCGATCCCCCGTCCTGGGCCGCGCCCATGCCTGGGTCCCCTCGCCGCCCGGCGTCGCCTCCTCGGCCACCTGCTTGCCCTTGACGGGGAAGAAGCAGGCGAAGGGGTGACGGGGGTCGTCCCCGGCCAGGGGGGGGTCCTCGTTCCGGCACCGGTCCTTCGTGTACCGGCAGCGGGGGGAGAAGCGACAGCACGACGGCGGATCGGACAGATCGGGCGGGAGCCCGGGGATGCTGTAGAGCACCGAGCCCCGTTCGGTCTCCAGCTCGGGGATCGACTCCAGGAGCGCCTCGGTGTAGGGGTGGCGCATGTCGTTGAACAGGGTCCAGGTGTCCCCGCCCTCCACGATCCGCCCCGCGTACATGACCAGCACCCGGTCGGATCGCCCGGCGATGACCCCCATGTCGTGGGTGATGAGCAGCATCCCCATCTGGAGACGCTCCTTCAGGTCGTCGAGCAGGGACAGGATCTGGGCCTGGATGGTCACGTCCAGCGCCGTGGTGGGCTCGTCGGCGATCAACAGCTTGGGCTCGCAGGCCAGGGCCATGGCGATCACCACCCGCTGGCGCAACCCGCCGGAGAGCTGGTGGGGGAATGCCCCCAGGCGCTCCAGCGGCTTGGGCATGCCCACCAGGTCGAGCACCTCGGTCGCCCGGTCCAGGGCCTCCTTCTTCGACGCCCCCCGGTGGATGCGCACCGGCTCGGCGATCTGGTCACCGACGGTCATGGTGGGGTTGAGGGACGTCATGGGGTCCTGGAAGATCATCGCCACCTCATTGCCCCGGACGTGGCGCATCTCGCCCTCGGAGAGGCTGGTGAGCTCCCGCCCGGCCAGGCTGACGCTCCCCCCCACCACGTGCCCCCCCGGCGGCAGCAGACGCATGATCGACATGCCGGTCATGGACTTGCCACAGCCCGACTCCCCGACCAGCCCCACCGTCTCGCCCGGTCGGATTGTGAGGGACACCCCGTCGACGGGCTCCACCGTGGCGTGGCGCATGCGGATGTGGGTCCGCAAACCGTCGACTTCGAGCAGGTTGACCACTGGGCCTCCCATCCTCGCCACCAATCTGACCGGGATGCACCCGGCACAACCGACAATCGTAGAGAGCGCGAGGCAAGCCCTTGACACGGCACCTCGAGCGTCCCCCATCTTCGCGCGGCTGGGATCCACCCACGCCATCGCCGGTGCCACACTGGGGAGCGCCGCCGGAGAGAGCGAGGGCACCGTGACGGACTTCGAGGCCGCCTACCGGGGAGACGGCTCCTGGGGAGCGGGGCCGCCGCCCTGGGACATCG
>DASQQH010000322.1:0-13412 GCA_035643555.1 Acidimicrobiales bacterium
GGCCGGACGCGCCCTGGCCGCGGCCCGGGCGGCGGGGCGGCAGGGGTGGTGGCGCCCCGGGCAGGTGGCCCTCGACATCGTCGTGCTCGACGACCCCGAGCTCGGCGACGTGGTGCTGTCCGAGCACCTGGGCTCCCTGGACGTCGCCGACCCCCGGGCGGCGGTCCTCGTGCAGACCCTGGTGACCTGGCTCGACCGGGGGCAGCGCCTGGATCCCACGGCCCGGGCCCTCACCGTCCACCCCAACACCGTGCGCCACCGGCTGGGCCGCCTGGCCGCGCTGACCGGCCTCGCGGCCCCGACGGACTTCCGCCAGCGGGCGCATGTGTGGTGGGCCGCCCAGCGGTGGTTGGCCATCCACCGGGACACGGCCCGCCCGGGGGGCGCGACACCTCCCGGGACCGACCGGTGAGGCAGGCGATCTCCTTGCCAAGACCACTGGCGGATCGAGTCACCGGGAAGGCCTGGCCGCACTCCGCTACCGGGCGACCGGGCTGCACGGTCGCTGGCGGAGAAGACCGCCCACCCGCCTCGCAGGCCAAGAGCATCTGGACTGGCCCGAACCGCCTGCCCGGTCGCTGACCTCGAAACGGGGCGTAGCGCCCGCTTGTCAGTGGCCCCGATGAGGGTCCTGGGCGGGCCCGTCCGCCGCGTGGGGTGGCGGGTGCGGTGACCGGCAACGTTTGTCCTGTTGCTGGGAGGAAGGGTGCCAGGTAGGGCGAGTCTCCTCGTGAGCACTGGTCGGCCGCCGCCTCGGCGCTGCGTCTGGCTGGTCGGGTGAGGTCCGTCGGCGATGGCCACCGGCCGAGCCCCGAGCTGGCCGAGGGGCCGCTCCTCCCACGCCTCGGCGGATCGAGCCCGGCTAGCGAGCCACGCGGTAGCGGAGGTAGACGGCTTCCGAACTGAAGGTGCGGGTCTCGACGAGTTCGAGATCCACCCGGTGCTCTCGCCGGGGAAAGAACGGAATGCCACCGCCGACCAGCACCGGGTACACCCTGGCCCGGTACTCGTCGATCAGGCCCAATGTCACCGCCTCGGCGGCGAGCGTCGCGCCGCCGATCGCGATGTCGCCCTCCGCCGGCTCGGCTCGCAACCGCTCGATCTCCGCCGCCAGGCCACCGGTGGCCAGGCGGGCGTTGCCCTGCACCGCCGCCAGCGTGGTGGAGAACACCACCTTCGGGAGCGGCTTCCAGATGGCGGCCCACTCGAGCGCCGGACCGTCGAGGGATGGATCCTGGTCGGCGGTCTCCCAGTACAGCATCGTCTCGTACAGCTTCCGTCCCAGCAGGTGGACGCCGACCTGTCGTAGCTCGTCGGTAACGAAGCGGAAGACCTCCTCGTCGGGCGGCGGCGCCGTGATGTCGCCATCCGGCCCGGCGATGTAGCCGTCAAGTGAGACGCCCATCGAATAGGTCACGCTGCGCATCACAGGCCCTCCTCGGTACCGGTTCGCCAGTATGATCGCCTGACGCCGCGGGACCCATCGCGGCTCGCGGGACAGGGCAACCGTTGCCGGTGACGGCGCTGGTCAGCAGACCGGCGCGCGTACGCGTTCCCGGTAGCGGGGGCTGAGGGGTGGCCGAGAGCGAGGGGAACGACGGGAAGGGCACTCGGGGGTGTGCGCCACCGCCGCCACCTTGTGGACCCCGTCGCCAACCCCACCGGAGACCCCGTGATGTCGTTCGATCGACTCGGGATCTCCATCTCATGTTGGGCACAGGTCACCCGTGTGGCCCGGCTGTGGGCGCGGGGCTTCCCTGTGGGCTGGCTGCCCCGAGGCGGCGACCGAGGTGGGCGAATCCCGGCGGGCACTCCCCGGCGGATGCCTGGATGAGACCCGGAGGGCCGACCACCAAGGTCCACCTCGCCTCGCCGTCACGGCCGGGCAGGGCGTTCGCCGTCTGCTGGGCAGCCCGGACGCGCGGCCAGCGGGCGTCCGGGCCGGCGTGGCTGTGGCTAAGCGGCCCGCAGGGCGTCGTCGTCGGACTCAGGGCCACTCCAGCAGCCGGGCGGCGCAGGGCTCGGGGTCACGAGCGCCCGACCAGGCGACCTCGGGGTGCCGATCCCGGCCGGTCGGAACGTCTCCTGGTTACGTGAGCGGCGAGCACCGCCCGCGACGTGGGGGACCGCCTGGGACCGTCGTGCGCGCGGTCCTCGAGAGAGGTCCTCGACGCCGATCTCCCGAGCGATGGCCACCGCCCGGGTCCAGGCCACCGCGGCGAGACCTGCGTCGCTCCAGACGCCGTGGGTGGTCCAGCCGGTCACCTCATCGAGGAGGTGACCTGGACCCCGCCATGACGGGCGGCGACGGCCGGGGACTCGTAGCGGATCGTGTGGTTGTCCGGGCCACGGAATCCGCAGTCGAGCAGGTGCCGGTCGATCAACCCCTCGGCCTCGATCGGGCTGTCCGGACCCACCCCGGCTCCGCCCACGGCGTCGGCGGCCGGGCGCAGGACCACCTCACCAGGGAACAGGTGGTTCTTCGGGTGCAGCGGCCGGATGTCATCCAGGGTGGCGACGGTGCCGCCATCGGTCTCCATCCCGAGGAGGCGGTCGGGGGCCTCGAGGGCTCCATCCGCCGAGGCGCAGGCCGTCGCGCCACGCCCGTACGCGACGCCCCGGGCGGAGGCCGCCCGTCTCCCGGCCACGCCGGGCCCATCGCCGGTAGACTGCAGCCGGCCGACCGCAGAGGAGGCGCCATGACCGATCGTGTTGTCGTGTTGCGCCCCGAGCAGCCGCGCAGGTTCCTGGAGGACGTCTGTGGCGCGCTCGCCGGTGCGGTCAACGAGCCGCACGCATGGCGTGCCTCGGACCCCGAGCTGGTGGACGTGTACACCGAGGCCGTGCTGGCCCTGGCCAGGATGCGCCGTGAGGACGTGGCGGCGTTGTCGGGCCGGCGGGTCCAGGTCGCAGTCATCGACCATCTGATCGAACGGGTGCGCCAAACCCGGGCCGGCGAGTTCGGCGTCAGGCTGGCCGACGTCGTGGACCGTCTCCACGCCGAGGCCGTGAGCGAGGTCGCCGGGCTCTGAGCCTCGGCGACCGCCCGCTCGGCCCATGGTCACCGCGGCCAGACCGGACCCGACACCTCCGGAAGCGGGCCCGGGTTGGCCGGGTCGTGGGCTCGGTGCGTCCCGCCATGTCGCGGTGCCTGGACATGGTGGGACGGCCGGCGGTGGCCCGGGGACCGTCGGCGCGCCCTGCCGGGCCAGTCGCACCATCAGACGTCGATCAGAAAGGCTTGTCCCCACATGTTCGATCTCGCCGAGCTGCTGGAGGAGTACGACCGGGCCCGCGCCTACACCGACACCCTCTGGCAGGACCTGCCCGACGAGGAGATCCGATGGCGGCCGCGCCCGGCGTTCAGCCCCATCGGCTGGCACCTCGGCCACCAGGCCGCCGTCGTCCACTTCATGATCCGCAACCTCACCGCCGCCGAACCCAGCCCCGACCCCGACCTCGAGCCGATCATGGACTCGGCCAACCCCGAGACCGACCGGGGCGACCTGGCGTCCCTGGACCGGATCGTCGCCTACCGGGACGCCGTCGCCCGCAGGACCCACGTCCGCATCGGCGACATCGATCAGGGCCGGGTGGGCGCTCCCAACCAGCTCCGCGTCGTGGCCGGGCCCCTGCTCGTGGCGCTGATCAACCACGAGTACCAACACGACCAGTGGATCTCCGAGGTCCGACACGGTGACCTCGGCCACCCCCTTCCGCCCCGCCCCGTGTCACCCCGACTGAGCGAGGTCGACGGCTACACCGTCATGTCGGCCTGACGTCAGTCGGTACGGTCCCTGGGGTGGTCACCGACGTCGCGCCCTTCGACCTGCCCCTCGAACGGCTTCGCCAGCGCACGAGCACGAAGTGGCAGGCTGCCGATCCGGACGTGCTGCCGCTGTGGGTGGCGGAGATGGACGTCATGCCGCCACCGGCGGTGGTCGAGGTGCTGCGCAAGGCGTTGGCGCGGGGAGACACCGGCTACGCCACCGGTGCCGGCTACGCCGAGGCCTACGCCGCGTTCGCCGAGGCCCGTTGGGGGTTCGCCGGGTTCGACCCGGCCCGCAGCGCCATCGTCCCCGACGTCATGCTCGGGGTGGTGGAGATGCTCAAGCTGGTCACCGGACCCGGGGACCCGGTCGTGGTGACGCCACCGGTGTACCCGCCCTTCTACTCCTTTGTCGAGCACCTCGGCCGGCGGGTCGTCGAGGTGGCCCTGACCGAGCACCACCGCCTCGACGTTCCGGCGCTCGCCGAGACCTTCGCGGCCCTGGCCGCCAAGGGGCGGACCGCCTTCCTGCTGTGCAACCCGCACAACCCGACGGGCACGGTCCACTCGACCGATGAGCTCGGCGGTGTGGCGGCCGCGGCCGAGGCCACCGGCGTGCGGGTCATCGCCGACGAGATCCACGCGCCCCTCGTGCTGCCCGGAGCGGGGTTCACCCCCTACCTCGCCGTGCCGGGCGCAAGCCGGGGCCTGGTCCTGGTGTCGTCGTCCAAGGGGTGGAACCTTCCCGGCCTGAAGGCGGCCCTCGCCTTCGCCGGCCCCGACGCCGGCGGAGATCTCGCCCGTCTGCCCGAGGAGGTGGCCCACGGCCCGAGCCACCTCGCCGTGCTCGCCCACACCGCGGCCCTGCGCGCCGGCCAGGACTGGCTGGACGAGGTGCTCGCCGGCCTGGACCACAACCGCACACTGCTCAGCGAGCTCCTGAGCACGCACCTGCCGTCGGTGCGCTGGCGTCCGGGGGCGGCGACCTACCTGGCGTGGCTGGACTTCGCCGACCTGCCCACGGTCGCGGCGGTCGGTGTCGGCAGCGACGCCGCCCGGGGCGACGCCACCGCCCGGGCGGGGGTGGTCGCCTGGTTCCTGGAGCATGCCCGGGTGCTGCTCAGCTCGGGAGCCGCGTTCGGCGCAGGCGGCCAGGCGTGCGCGCGCCTCAACTTCGCCACGTCGGCCACCGTGCTCGCCGACGCCGTGCACCGCATGAGGAACGCCGTCGCCCGGGCGGGCTGACCAGCCGCTGTCCTGACAGCGCTGGCAGGGGGTGGAAGCTGAACGACAGCCGACGGCCTTCGGGCAACTCGCATGGGGCCATCGTCGGCGGCTCTTCAGGGGTAGACGACACAGGGACCACCGATCCCGGTGAGGGCGGTGCCCTGACCGCGGACCACCGCCGATGCCAGACGTACCAACGATTGTGACCCCGCCCTCCAGATAACCACCAACAACAAGCTCCGGGTCCTGCGCCGAATCGCCCACGGGTTCACCAAAGAGCCAACTTCGAGGCCCGAGGCATCCTCATCACCCCGGCTGTGCCATCATCGACGAGACCGAGGACAGCGGGGGTTCCCCCATGGACTCGCGCAGCCCCCACCTTTGTCGGCGGCATTCCCCGGTCGGCCAGGCGGCAGGGGGGCTGGTGGGCGGACAGCCGGCGATCCCATGCCCATGCAGGGTGCTGGCTCGACGCCGGTCGGCGGTCCGAGCCGGACGTCAACGGCGCCCGAATGGCGTTTTCGGTCGAGGCCCGGACCCGCAGGGGCGCGCCAGACCCGCACAGCCCGGCCGCCCGGTGGCCGGCCCCTCCTCGGGACGAGGCCGACGAGAGACGCCAGGCCACCGTCACCTTCTCCTGGCCGTAGGGAGAACGGGTCGGCCCAGCGAGGGACAAGGCCGTCCGGGCCTTTGCGAGCGCTTCCGCCATCGACCGGTTCACCCTGACCACCAGTGATGGGACGGCGGCCGCGTGCATCGGAGAGAACGACGACCTCGCCCGGCGGGATGGGCAACTACCGGAATCGGTGTCCCGCCCGACCTCCGAACCAGCGGATGAACGCCAGGATGGCCGACACCCTCGGAGCCGGTGGCGCCGTCGACCTGGGGGTGGTTGTCCACGCCGCGATCAACGGTGGACCGCTGAGTCCGGCCAGCAGGTCGGGCAGGCAATTGGTCGAGAACGTGGCGCCCATTCGGGCCGATCGGGAGGGGTCCGAGGCGGGGAAACCTTCCCTGATCGCGGTGATGTCGGCATCGTCGAGGCCACCCGGTCGAGGTCACGGCCGCGAAGGGACTCAGACAGCGTCAAGCAACGTGGTCCCGTCCCAACGCCCGCCGGCCGGACCACACCGGTGACCAGGAGGAGCGCTCGTCACCGGGGCCCACCGCCCCGAAGCTAAGTGAGGGCCGCCAGGACATCGTTCCGCCGCGAACGACAGGACATCGTTCCGCTCTCCGAGGGCAGGTACCGCCACCACATCGTTCCGGGGGCTGAGGAGCTCCACCGCCAGGACATCGTTCCGCTTGGCTTCTCGCTTGTCGTCGAGCGAGGAGGTCAGGGCGGGTGTCCGAAGAGGAACTGCGGCGAGAGGCGGTGCGGCGGCGGCTCGCCGGGGAGGGTCCCGAGGAGATCGCTGCCGAGCTGGGCCGCACCAGCCGATGGGTGCGCAAGTGGGTGACCCGCCACAGCGAGGAGGGCCACGAGGGTTGGGCAGGGGACCGCTCCCGGGCTCCCCACACCTCACCCGGGGCCATGTCCGAGGCCCTCCGGGACCAGATCCTGGCTGCCCGAGGACGCCTGGTAGCCAACCCGAGGGCCCAGTACGGCTCCCTGGCCATCCAGTGGGAGCTGCGCCGCCTGGGGGTGGAACCGATCCCGCCCTCTCGCACGATCGAACGAGTCCTTGCCCGCGCCGGGCTCAGCCGGCCCAGGCGCCGCCAGCCCCGGTACGCCTCCAAAGGTGTCCCCTATCCGGCTCCGACCGGCGTGGAGGCAGGCAGGCTCCACCAGATCGACCTGGTGGGACCCCGACACCTGTTTGGCGGGGCCTGCTTCCACGCCCTGAACCTGATCGACGTGGGCTCCCACGAGGCCACCAACGACATCCTGGAGGTGATCCGGCCACCCCTCCTCGCCTCCTCCCTGGTCGGGATGTGGTCGAACGTGGGCGCACCCGCCGTCGCCCAGTTCGACAACCACTCGAGGTTCCGCGGAGGGGTCCAGCCCGCCTACCAGTACTTCGGCCCCGTGGTGGCCACCTGTCTGGACCTCGGGGTGGTGCCCCGGTTCATCCCCCTCCGGGAGCCATGGCGGAACGGGGTGGTCGAGCACTTCAACGACGTATGGGACAAGGCCTTCTTCCGCACCGAGGTCTTCTCCGGCCTGGACCACCTGCGGGCCGAGAACGCGGCCTTCGTTGCGTTCCACAACACCCACCACCGCTACGCGGCCCATGGCGGGGCCAGTCCGGCCGAGCTGTGGCAGGGACGACCCCGGTCCCCGGTGGCCCCTGGCTACCAAGTACCCACCCGGCTTCCTGCCAGGGGGCGGATCGAAGTGGTCCGCTATGTGCGCTCCAACCGCCGGGTGGAGCTGTTCGGCAAGACGATCACCGTCGGCGAGGACCAGACCCACCAGTACGTCACTGCGGTCATCCGGGTCCGGGCTCACAAGGTGATCGTGATCAACATGGATGGGGAGGTCATCCATCACGGCGACTACCGCCTCTCCCGGATCCTCCGCTGACGTGGCCGGAACGATGTCCTGGCGGCGATGCTCCTCGCTGCCCGGAACGATGTCCTGTCGGGTCCTCTCCTCGGCGGTGGCCGGAACGATGTCGTGTCGGTTGAGACCTACGCCCGTTGCGCTTTTGCACCAAGGACTGGATGCCCCCTGCCAGCGTCCCGGGATGGCGACGCCGCATCCGATCGCCGGGACGGGGCTTGTACGACTTGCTACGTTCGCAGGGCCTTGGCGAGGGCGAGGGCGGCACCGAGGGCCTTGGGGCTCACGTGGGCGTCGCACCCGACCAGGAGGTCGACGAACATGGCCGCGGTGACGAAGGCCGCTCGGGCCTCGGCCGGATCATGCACGTCGACGCCATAGACGGCGAGCTCCTCGGGCAGTCCGGCGGCGAGCTGCGCCACCATCTCGGTCCAGCCACCCGCCTCCGCGTCGAGCTCCTCGACGGCTGCGTCGAGGCTGTCGCGAAGGTCAGCCAGACACTCCTCGGCGGTCTCCTCGCTCGCCGCGCCGGTGATTCCCTCCCCCGGGATCCCGAGCCGCCCTCGCATGGTCTCTCCTCATCTGTGCCCATCCCCCTCGATCCGGTCCACCAGCCTGGCCTAGTTCTCCCCGCACGTCACCGCCACCACACCATGGGCACCGGCTCGACGGGCCGCCCGGGGCGTTCGACGGGTCCCGTCCCGCCGGGCTCAGGTCGGGCCCCGTGCCACCCACCTGGGGCTCCTGGGCGACCGTGAGCGGATCGACAGGCTGGCTGAGGACGCCGCCAGGAACGCCCCCCCTCGCAGCCGTGGTGTCCTGGGTCCCGATCGCAGCCGTCCTTCCGGGCCGGACTGGCCTCGACGGACGAGGTTGTCGCAAACGGGCCTCATGGCGATCCTCGGTCTGGAGGCCAGGAACGAAGAACACCAGCGGGCAAGCAGGTGCCACGAGGGTTCTGTGGTGTGCCCGGTGGGTGCGCCCGGACGATCGCGAGAACCGCCTCACGTTGCGATGAGGTGCTCGGGCTCCCTGCCCTTCCGCCGGGCCATGACGGTCACCGCCGCCCGGGGTCCCGGGTGGACCGTCGGGAGGCGCCTCGACCTTGTCCATCGCCTCCCTCCTCTCGTGTCCAGCGACCCGCGGCCCTTGGCGGTCGCCCCATGCTCGACCTCGCGCCCAGGACCCCGTCAAACCGGCCCGGCTCGTCGGGACAGCGGCGGTGCCACCGCCCCGACGGCTCGGGAGCCCGGGTGCAGCGCCCTCCCGCTGGCGGACGGCGGCCACGGGCGCGGGCGTCCAGCGACAAGGTGGGTGTCCCCGTGGCGCCCAGGACGGGTGAGCCACGTTGAGGACGGGGAGCATCGCAGCGACGGGTGCCCAGGACGGGCGGGGCGGGCGTCCCGATCGTGGCCACCCACCTCCGTGAGCTTTGGGTGTCGGCCCGGCCGTGGAGGTGGGTCTCGAGTCCGTCGCCCGTGAAGGTCACGGCGCCCGCTCGCCCCATGAGCGCCGACCTGGTCACCGCACTCTCTCGACCACCAGGGTCATGCGGTTCGTCCCTCCGCCGGGCCCGGTCCGTCCCCCTTGTCAGGCCTTACCTGACGATGTAAGGTGACGCCTGACAAACGGGAAGGGGTGCACCGATGACGACGACGGAGCTGCTGGCGTCGTGCTCGTTCTGCCTGAAGGCGTACACCGACGTAGGGACGCTGGTCGCTGGCCCGGGCGTGTACATCTGCGATGGATGTGTGGCGCTGTGCGGACAGCTGATCGCCGGCAAGCCCCGGTCGGCCGAGCCCGGGACGGTCCACCACATCGCTCCGTGGGAGGCCGAGGCCGGACTCGACGCCATCCTTGCCAGCCTCCCCCGGGTGGCCCAGGCTGGTGATCAGGCCGAGTACGCCCTCACCCAGTACGTCCGGAAGGCTCGCCAGCTCGGGGCCACCTGGGCCGTGATCGGACAGGCTCTGGGTATGGCGCGCCAATCGGCCTGGGAGCGCTTCTCCGGGGAGGAGTGACGCCGAACGTGCGATGTCCGCACTCACTGCCGGGAGGCACCGGGGACCTTCGTCGCCGACGGATCGACGGCTCGGGAGGCCAGGACCCGTGGTCCAAAGAGGCAACCGGTGCAACCCGGGGCATGGGTCCTGGGGCCGATGCCCGTTCGTTCCTGGCGGCTCCCGCGGGGACCGACGGTGGTGGCGCCGCTCGGCTGGTTGAGGTGACCGCTCCCGGTGGCAGGCGGCCGAGCCCCCACGGGGTGGGGGATGAGAGCCGGGCGACGTCGGCCCCGGGGTGGCCCGCCGGCGGTGCGGGACCCGCCGGCGGGGGGCAGCCGGGATCCGAGGGGTGGGGGCCCCCGTGGCGGCCGCCACCGACCGGATGGGTCCGTCGCGGTGTCCATCGATGACGAGCGAGGGGGTGTCCACGGATCGTGACCGCCTGGACGCCTATCGTGACAGACGGGACTTCTCCGCCACCCCCGAGCCTCCCGGCGGTGGGTCCGGGGCCCGGGGGGCGGCGCCGCGCTTTGTCATCCAGGAGCACCACGCGCGCCGCCTCCACTGGGACCTGCGCCTGGAGCGCGACGGGGTGCTCGCCTCCTGGGCTATCCCCAACGGGATCCCCGAGGAGCCCGGCAGGAACCACCTCGCGCCGCGGACCGAGGACCACCCCCTGGCCTACCTCGACTTCGAGGGCGAGATCCCCCCGGGCAGCTACGGCGCCGGCAGGATGCGTATCTGGGACCGGGGGATCTATGAGACCCTGACCTGGGAACCGAAGAAGGTGGAGGTCATCCTCCACGGCGAGCGCCTTGACGGCCGGTTCGCCCTCTTCGCCATGGGAGGGGAGGGCGAGGCGGGGGACTGGATGATCCACCGGATGGACCCCCCCGCCGATCCCGACCGGGAGGCGATGCCCGAGGCCCTCGTGCCGATGGCTGCCGGTCACGGGCCCCTGCCCCCAGACGAGGCGGCCTGGGCCTTCGAGCTCGATTGGGACGGCACACGGGCCATCGCCCACTCGAGGCCCGGTCGGCTGTGGCTGCGGGACCGGAGCCTGCGGGACATTACCGAGCGGGTTCCCGAGGTGAGCCGGCTCAACCGTGCCCTGAGCTCGCACAGCGCCGTGCTGGACGGCACGATCACCTGCCTCGACCCCGACGGCCGCCCCAGCGTCGCCGCCTCCCGGCGCCGGATGAGCGTCGACAGCCGCGGCGCCGCGCGGCGCCTGGCTCGCACCGATCCGGTGACCTACGTCATCTTCGACCTCCTGTGGCTGGACGGGCACTCCCTCATGGCCCGGCCCTACGCCGACCGCCGCCGTCTCCTTTCCGACCTCGACCTCAACGGCGAGGCCTGGCGGGTGCCCGCCCACCTGGTGGGTCGGGGTGCCGCCCTCCTCGAGGCCTCAGCGGCGAGGGGCCTGGACGGCCTGGTGGCCAAGCGTCTCGACAGCCCCTACCAGCCCGGGGCGCGCTCGACGGCCTGGGTGCGGGTGGGCAGCCCGCGGCGCGGCGAGTTCGTCGTCGGCGGGTGGCTCCGCGGTCCGGGAGCCGACCACGCGGGCGTCGACGCCCTGGCCCTGGGGGTGTGGGAGGGCGACGAGCTCCGCTACGTCGGGACCGTTGAGACCGGTGTCAGCGCCCGGGAGCGTGACCGCCTCACCCGCCTCCTGGTGCCGTTGCGACGCGACACCTCGCCGTTCTCACCCGCCGGCTCCGCTCCGCCGGGCGAGGTGGTGTTCTGCGCACCCCAACTGGTCTGCCAGGTCGAGTTCGCCGGATGGGCCCGGGACGGACGGGTGCGCCTCCCCTCGTATCAGGGGCTGTGTGACGACAGGTCCACCCCGTCGACCGCCAGCGGGGGGCCAGCGCGCGGCGAGGGCCCGCCGGGCTCGCCGGTCCTCATGGTCACCGAGACCAGGTCAGGCACCGGTCGAGTCCAGGTCGACGGGCGCGAGCTCGCGCTCTCCAACCTGGACAAGGTCCTCTACCCGGCGACCGGCTTCGCCAAGCGCGACCTCATCACCTACTACGGGGCGATCGCCCCGACCCTCCTTGCCCACCTGGCTGGTCGTCCCCTGACGGTCAAGCGCTACCCGGACGGGGTGGAGGGCAAGGCCTTCTACCAGAAGCAGACGCCTGCCCACCGTCCGGACTGGGTCCGGACGGTCCCGGTCGCCAGTGGTCGTCGAGCCTGGGTGGACCACATGCTGGTGGAGGACGCCGCCGGTGTGGTGTGGCTGGCCAACCTGGCCGCCATCGAGTTGCACACGCCCCTGGCCAGGGTGGAGGCGCCTGACCGTCCGACCACGCTCGTGTTCGATCTCGACCCCGGCGCGCCGGCGACGATCGTCGAGTGCTGTCATGTCGGCCTGGTGCTCCGGGGGATGTGCGACGCCCTGGGCCTGGAGAGCTTCGCCAAGACCTCAGGCGCCAAGGGACTCCAGGTCTACGTGCCGCTCAACACCGACGTGGGCTTCGACGAGACCAAGGGCCTGGCCCTCCGCGTCGCCGAGCTGCTGGCGGATGCCCAGCCCGAGCGTGTGGTCTCGCGCCAGGCCAGGGCCCTGCGGGCGGGCAAGGTGCTCATCGACTGGAGCCAGAACGATGGGCACAAGACCACTGTCTGCGCGTACTCCCTGCGAGCCGGGGAGCGGCCGACCGTGTCGGCGCCCGTGGCGTGGGACGAGGTCCGCCTGGCCCGCGACGCGGGCGACCCCGCAGTGCTCAGCTTCGACGCTGCCCAGGTCGTCGAGCGCGTCGCCGACCGGGGCGATCTGTTCGCGCCGGTCCTCTCCCTGATCCAGGCGTTCCCCCGTTCGACGACCCCCGGTGTGGGACGCTAGTCACCCGGGCGGCGTCATTGGGGAACGCCCGCCGGGGTCGGAGGAGCGGCGCCTCGGCCCACATCCCCCGACCCGCGGCGGCCGTCCGGGGCGTCCCGACCGGCCCCGCCGGTGGGTGGGGCCCCCCAGTCGGGTCACCCCCACGAGCACCGTCCCGGTGGTGGCACCCCACCCTCGTCCCGGGACACCGCCACCCCTGGACCGGTGTCGTTGCACGCTGGTGGCGATCCGGCGGGCGCCCCAGCCGACACGGTGGTCGCTGGGAACCTCCGTGCCCCGGGGTGAGGGAACCGGGGCCGCCCCTCGGCGGTCCCCGGGGTGGGTCGGTTCCCACGCGACGACCCCGGTCGGACCCCCCCGAGAAGAGTGGCCGAGGCCTGGCGGGGGCGGGGCTTCCTCCGCCGCTCGGCTGCAGGGTCGATCCCCCCGGCCCTGTCAGGGCCGGGGGGAGACCCGCCTACCGGGCCCTTGGCCCGGTTCGGGGCCGTGACCCGGGTCCCGGTCCCGGTTCCCGGGGGACCGTCGGTGCTAGGAGTGCGGCACCCCGAGGCTGGTGAGGAGGTTCTCCATGTCGTTGCCGCAGCTGGTGGTCTGGCCCTCGGTGTAGCTGGCGGAGCAGGCGGCGGTGTCGGTGCCGTCGCCCATCGCCCACCCGATCTCAATGCCGTCCGGGCCGTTTGTCATGTTGCACAGGACCGTGCCGGTGGTGACCGTCTGGCCGGTGGACACCTGGGGGGTGCAGTCCTCGGCCACGTACACGGTCTTGCCGGCGTCGGGCCCGTCGGAGAGCTGGACCTGGACGAAGTTCCCGCCTGGCCAGCCGGCCCCGTCGATGCCCGTGACCGTGCCGTTGCCGAGGGAGTAGACGGGCCCCGATCCGCCGAAGTCCACACCCTCGTCGATGCGCCCTGGCTGAAGGCCGGAGACCCCCCGGAGCGGGTTCTGGTAGCCGCTGGAGGGAGCCGGCGCACTCGTTGCCGACGCCGTCTGGACAGGCGCCGGGGCGGGTGCCGGGGCTGGCGCCGACGTGGGGGCGGCGTCGTCGCTGTCGTGGTC
>DASQQH010000323.1:0-3383 GCA_035643555.1 Acidimicrobiales bacterium
ACCCCGGGAAGGACGGCGTGGCGGAGGCCACGGGTGGGCCGCGGCAGCTCGTGAGCTACGCTAAGTACAGGTGACGGCCATCCCCGCCGCTGACGCCGCTCTGGCCAGCGCTCTTCGCATCTCGGTGTTCCGGCTCGCCCGGCGGCTCCGGGCCCAGCAGGCCGACGACACCCTCTCTCCCACCCAACTGGCGGCCCTGGCCACCCTCGAACGCCACGGACCGCTCACCCCGACCGAGCTGGCCGAGCACGAGAAGGTCCAACCCCCCTCGATGACCAGGGTCATCGTCAGTCTGGAGGCCCTCGGCCTCGCCTCGCGCACCTCCCATCCGAGCGACCGCCGTCAGGCCCTGGTGGCCATCACCCCATCGGGGGCGGCCCGCCTGCAGGGGGACCGGCACCGGCGGGAGGCCTGGCTGGCACACCGGCTCGCCGAGCTGAGCTCCGAGGATCGCCAGGTCCTGGCCCAGGCCGCCCGGGTGCTGGACCGCCTGGGCCAGGCATGAGCCACTGACCGCCCTCTTGGGGCGTGGCGCCGTCGTCCCCGACGGGCCGACGTCCCCGTCGCGCCCCGGACCGACCGGGTCCGAGGGCATCGGCTGTCCGTCCCACCGTCGCCGTCCGTCCGGGTCCCGGACCCGGCCTGGCGACGCGGGCGGCCCGCTATCGGGGCCGGTCCCCGGGATCAGTCGTCGTCTCCCCGCCAGGGTGGCCGGCGGGGTCGGTCGAAGAGCACCTCAACGGGCTGGCCCCCCAGAGCGGCGAAGGCGTGGTGGGTCCAGTGGTCGGCACCGATCAGGGGGGAGGGGAGCTGGTCCTTGCCGAACCAACCCACGTCGGCGCACTCCAGGGGGTGGGCGGCGAGGCTGCCACCGGTGGCCCGGCAGTGGAAGACCAGCGAGTACAGGGGGATGCGATTGAACCCGAGGCGCAGCCCGTCCAGCACCGCGATCAGCCGCACGGGTTCGACGTCGATCCCGGTCTCCTCCTTGACCTCCTTGACCACGACCTCGGCGGGGGAGTAGCCGACGTCGGCCCACCCGGTCGGATAGAGCCAGGCACCCGAGTCGGCACGCTGGACGAGCAGCAGCTCCTGGCGATCGTTCCCCACGATCGCCCCCACGGCCACCTTCGGGGTGACGTAGCCGGCGGTGCCCTCCCCGACGCTGGCCAGCCACCGGTCCATGACCCCCGCGGCGTCCTCCGCCACCGGGGGGAGCGCCTCGGTCCCGGCACGGTCGTCGGAGGCCACCCGGATCTCGGCGGCCACCTTGAGAACCTCCTCGAAGCGCTCCCGCTCGTACAGGTTCTGGGTGAAGCCAAGGCCGGTGCGGGCGATCGCTGCCAGGGCCTCGCTCCAGCGCGCCAGATCCCGGCCCGAGGGCACGTCAGCCATCAGCTGGACCCTACCGGGGCGACACCCAGGCGCGGGCGGCGCTCACCCACGACCGGTTCCGCTCCCGCCGTGGCGTTCCTTGTGGGCCATGGCCTTGGCCGCTCCCCAGGCCATGGCCGGCTCGGCGAGGCGAGCATCCACCTCCGCCCAGGAGGCGGGGGTGAGCCCGTACCGGTCGTCGGGGAAGGCCCCCTCGGCGAACTCGTCGCGCTCCACCGGGGGGACACCGGCGGCCTGGAGGACCTCGGTCGGGTAGCGCACGGCGTCGCGGAGGATGGCCAGGGGGGTGGTGGCCTGCTCGTCGATGTCGGCCTCGACCAGCTGGCGGACCCTGCCCCCCACGTCCTCCCGGGCCCGGGCCCCCGCCTCGGCGGCCGCCTCGGCCACCTCCGGGTCCATCGAGCCCCGCCAGGCCACGACCAGGTGGGCCACCGATCGCTCCACCCAGCCCGGCAACACCTCCTCGATCTCCTCGACGAGCGCCCGGCCGTACTCGTCCATGGCTCCATGGTCCCCGCCGACGGCCGTGCCGTCACATCGCGTGCCCCGGGGCGGCCGACAGCCGGGCCAGGGCCCGGGTCAGGGCGGGCGGGAGGTGGCGCACCGAGCAGACCATGGTGAGCGTTCCCGCGCCCACGCGGACCGCGTCGATACAGGGGAGGAACGCCCTCGGGCGGATCCGCAGGGCCACGTCGGCCCCCGGCGGCAACCTGAAGCTGAGCTCCCCCGCCGCGGTGACCACCGGCACCACCGGCACCGGGTGGCCGGCGACCTCGATCCGCGCGGTGCCGTCGGCGAGGAGCCGGACTGGCTGACCGAGGGCTGCGGTCAGCTGGCTGGCCGACACGGTCGCCCGGATCGTCCCCGAGGTGATGTCGCCGAGCCTGACCCCACGACCCTCGACCAGGTCGTGGCGGGAGATGGCGACGCCCTGGAGCGAGAGGTCGAGGGCCGAGAGGGTGACCGGGCCGAGGGGCACCCCGTGGAGCTGGATCCCGAGGCGGGGGACGGTCCCCGTCGCCAGGATCCGGTACAGGACCGGGAAGTCCCCCAACCCGGCCGAGGCCGACGCCGCGTTGCTCCTGGCCTGCGCCCGGCCCGCCAGCTGCGCCTGAGCCCACGAGGTGACCGCCACGTTGACGCCCACCAGGAGGGCCACCACCACCGCCAGGGCGATCAGGAGTCTGCGCACCACGAGCCCCCTGGTCGCGGGCACCGGGGCCTCCGCGGGCCCCCTCGTGGAACCGGGCGGCGTCGGCTCAGGTCCCGGCCCCCGGGCGCGATGCGAGCGAGCGGTTCAGGTTCCCCGACCGGAGCCCCTCCAGGTCCAGCACCACGTAGTCGTAGCCCGCCGCCTTGACCGCCGCCACCACCGCGTCGCGCTCAGCGACCGCCCGGGCCAGCTCGTCGGGCCCCAGCTCGAGGCGGGCCAGCTCACCGTAGTGCCGCACCCGAAGCTCCCGGAAGCCGAGGGCCCGCAGCCCCGACTCGGCGCGGGCGACCGAGTCCAGCACGCCCAGGGTGACCGGCGTGCCGTAGGGGATCCGGGAGGCGAGGCAGGCGGCCGCGGGCTTGTCCCAGGTCCGCAGGCCCGCCTGCCTGGAGGCGGCGCGCACGTCGGCCTTGGTGAACCCGGCCGTGACCAGGGGGAACGCCGCCCCGCGCTCGGTGGCGGCCTGTTGGCCGGGACGGTGGTCGCCCAGGTCGTCCAGGTTGACCCCGAGGGCCACGGTCGCCCCCTCGGCGGCGGCCACCGGCGCCGCCACCTCCAACAGCTCGGCCTTGCAGTGGTAGCACCGCTGGCCATCGTTGGCCGAGTACGCCGGGTTGGCCAACTCGGCGGTCTCCACGGCCTGCCACCGCAGGCCCCACTCGACGGCCAGGGCGGCGCAGTCCTCGCGCTCCTCGGGGGCGAGGCTGGGAGAGACCGCGGTCAGACACAGGGCCCGCTCGGGGCCCAGGTGCCGGCGGGCGGCCCAGGCCAGGTA
>DASQQH010000324.1:0-10312 GCA_035643555.1 Acidimicrobiales bacterium
AGGAGGCGGCGTTCCCCGACTACGAGGGTGAGGGCGAGGGCCCCTACGACTGGCAGGTGGAGTGATGGGCGCCCCGGGGCCGATCATGGGGGCGCCGGGGGAGGTGGGGCGCTTCGGGGAGTTCGGCGGGCGGTTCGTCCCCGAGTCCCTCGTGCCGGCGTGCCAGGAGCTGGAGGCCGCCTTCGGGGCGGCCTGGGCGGACCCGGCGTTCCGGGCGGAGTACGCCGCCATCCTCGCCGACTACGCGGGGCGCCCGACGCCGGTCACCGAGTGCCGCCGCCTGTCCGCCCGGCTGGGGGTGCGGGTGCTGTTGAAGCGGGAGGACCTGACCCACACCGGGTCCCACAAGATCAACAATGTCGTGGGCCAGGGGCTGCTGACCCGGTCCATGGGCAAGCGCCGGCTGGTGGCCGAGACCGGGGCGGGCCAGCACGGGGTGGCCACCGCCACCGCCGCGGCCCTGTTCGGCCTGGAGTGCGAGGTGTACATGGGGGCCCGGGACATGGAGCGCCAGGCCCTCAACGTGTTCCGGATGCGGCTCCTGGGGGCCGAGGTGCGGCCGGTGACCTCGGGGAGCGCCACGTTGAAGGACGCCATCAACGAGGCCATGCGGGACTGGGTGGCGACCGTGGCCAGCACCCACTACTGCCTGGGCTCGGTGATGGGGCCCCACCCCTACCCCTGGATGGTCCGGGAGCTGCAGCGGGTGGTGGGGGAGGAGGCCCGGGACCAGTGCCGGTCGGTGCTCGGTGGCGCCGACCCGGACTGGGTCGTGGCCTGCGTGGGGGGAGGGTCCAACGCTGCCGGCACCTTCGCCGGCTTCGTCGACACCGGGGCGGTGCTGGTGGGGGTGGAGGCTGCCGGCGGGGCGGCCATGGCCCGGGGCATCCCCGGCATCGTCCATGGGATGCGGTCCCGGATCCTCCAGGACGACCACGGCCAGGTGCTGTCCGCCCACTCGGTCTCCGCTGGGCTCGACTACCCGGGGATCGGCCCCGAGCATGCCCACCTGGGTGCCCTGGGGCGGGCCCGCTACGTGGTGGCCGAGGACGACGAGGTGCTCGCCGCCTTCCGGCTGCTGGCGGAGACCGAGGGGATCATCCCGGCCCTCGAGCCGGCCCATGCGCTGGCCTGGGTGGTCCGGGTGGCCGGGGGTGAGATCCCCGAGGGATCGACGGTGCTGATCACCCTGTCGGGCCGGGGGGACAAGGACGTCGCCCAGGTCAGGGAGCTCGGGGGGTGACCGCACCGGGCAGGGTCGAGGCGGCGACCCCGGTCCCCCCGGCGGTGGACCGGGACCCAGGGCCCCTGGAGGCGGCCCTCCGGGCGGGGCGGGCGGCCGGGCGGAAGCTGCTGGTGCCCTACGTGACCGGGGGACTGGGTCCGTCGTGGCTGGAGGTGGCCGAGGCCGTGGCGGTGGCCGGCGCCGACGCCCTCGAGGTGGGGATCCCGTTCTCGGATCCGGTCATGGACGGGCCGACGATCCAGGAGGCCTCTGCCACCGCGCTGGCCGGCGGGGCCACGCCGGCGGGCATCCTGGCCGAGCTGGGCCGGCACACCGTGGGGGTGCCCGTGGCGGCCATGACCTATGTCAACCTGGCCGCCCGCGGGGGGTTCGGGTCCTTCGCCGACCGGCTGGCCCGTGCCGGGGTGGCCGGGTGCATCCTCCCCGACCTACCCCTGGAGGAGGCCGGCCCGTGGCTCCGGGCGGCGACCGATGCCGGCGTGGAGACGGTCATGCTGGCCGCCCCCACCACCCCCGACGACCGCCTGGGCCCGATCTGCGCGGCCGCCCGCGGCTTCGTGTACGGGGTGGGCCTCCTCGGGGTCACCGGGGAGCGGGCCAACCTGGCCGACACCGCCCAGGCCATGGCGGCCCGCCTCAAGGCGGCGACCGACAAGCCGGTGCTCATCGGGGTGGGGGTGTCCACGCCCGAGCAGGCGGTGCAGGTCTGCGGGGCGGCCGACGGCGTGATCGTGGGCTCGGCGCTGGTGCGGCGCCTGTTGGAGGGCGGCGGACCGGAGGAGGCCGGCGCGTTCGTGGCCGAGCTGCGGGCGGCGTTGGACGCCTGATCGCCCGCCCCGGCCCCGTCGCTCGGGCCGGGGCGCCCGGAGCCTCGGGGACCTCGGCTTGCCGGGTGGCCATCCAGGTCGACTGGTCGGAGCATCGCCCCCGCCCCGACCGGGCGAGGAGCGCCCGGCGGCCACCTCACCGGCGGTGGCGACCCCGATCGCCATGGCCCTCGGGGCCGACCCGGAACCCGAGCGTGGGGTCTCCTCCCCGGCCATTTCGTGGACGCGCCTCTAGGGTAGGACAAGGGGGGAAGCACCGTGCTGGCTGGCGGTGGACCAGCAGGAAGGAGTCCGACGATGGGACGCAGCGTTGCCCACCAGCTCATCGAGGCCCACCTGGTCGAGGGGCGCATGACGCCGGGCGAGGAGATCGGCCTCCGCATCGACCAGACCCTCACCCAGGACGCCACGGGCACCATGGTCATGCTGGAGCTCGAGGCAATGGGCCTGGACCGGGTCAAGACCGAGCTGTCGGCCCAGTACGTCGACCACAACCTGCTCCAGGTTGACTTCCGCAACGCCGATGACCACCTGTTCCTGCGGAGCGCCTGCGAGCGGTTCGGGGTGTGGTTCTCCAAGCCCGGCAACGGGGTGAGCCACCCGGTCCACATGCAGCGGTTCGGCCGCCCGGGCGCCTCCCTGCTGGGCTCGGACAGCCACACCTGCGCCGCGGGCTCCATGGGCATGCTGGCCATCGGGGCCGGCGGTCTTGAGGTTGCCCAGGCCATGGCGGGGGACCCCTTCTACGTGAAGATGCCCCGGGTCATGGGCGTCCGCCTCACCGGGTCGCTCCCGGACTGGGTGAGCGCCAAGGACGTGATCCTCGAGATGCTGCGTCGCCACGGGGTGAAGGGGGGAGCAGGCTCGATCATCGAGTACTACGGCCCGGGCCTGGACCAGCTGTCGGCCATGGACCGCCACGTCATCGCCAACATGGGGGCCGAGCTGGGGGCCACGGCCACGGTGTTCCCGGCCGACGAGGCGGTCCGGCGATTCCTCGAGGCCGAGGGCCGCGCCGAGCAGTGGACCGAGCTGGCACCCGAGGGTGATCCCGACTGGGACGCCCACGACGAGATCGACCTCAGCACCCTGGTGCCCCTGATCGCCCTGCCCACCAGCCCGGGCAACGTGGAGCCGGTCGCCGACGTGGCCGGTCCCGAGATCTACCAGGCCGTCGTCGGCTCCTCGGCCAACCCGGGGCTGCGGGACTTCGCCATCGCCGGGGCGATCGTGGCCGGGCGACAGACCCACGACCGGGTCAGCTTCGACGTCAACCCCACCTCCCGTCAGGACCTGGAGATGCTGTCCCAGATGGGGGTCCTCTCCCAGCTCGTCGAGGCCGGCGCCCGGGTCCACCAGGCCGGGTGCAACGGCTGCATCGGGATGGGCCAGGCGCCAGCGACCAACGAGATCAGCCTGCGCACGATGCCCCGGAACTTTCCCGGCCGCTCGGGGACCAAGGAGGACAAGGTCTACCTGTGCAGCCCGGAGGTGGCGGCCGCCTCGGCCCTGACGGGGCGGATCACCGACCCCCGGACCCTGGACATGGCCTACCCGTCGCTCGACCTGCCCGCCGAGCACACGATCAACACCTCGATGCTGGTCCCGCCCCTGCCAGCCGACGAGGCGGCCAGGGTCAAGCTGCGAAAGGGCCCCAACGTCGTCTCCCTGCCCGAGATGGACCCCCTGGCCGACACCATCGAGGCGCCGGTGCTCCTGGCGCTCGGGGACAACATCTCCACCGACGAGATCATGCCGGCCGGGGCCCGGGCGCTGCCCTACCGCTCGAACGTCCCCGCCCTTTCCGCCTTCGCCTTCGACGTGGTGGACGAGACCTTCACCGAGCGCGCCGCCCAGGCCCGGGACGAGGGCACGGGCGGCATCATCGTGGGCGGGGCCAACTATGGCCAGGGCTCGTCCAGGGAGCACGCCGCGCTGGTCCCCCGCTTCCTGGGGGTCCAGGCGGTCATCGCCGAGAGCTTCTCCCGGATCCACTGGCAGAACCTGGCCAACTTCGGGATCCTCCCGCTCAGCTTCGTCGACCCGGGTGAGCGCCACAAGGTGGACCGGGACAACGTGCTGGCCCTGACGGGGCTGCGGGACGCGGTGGCCGCCGGCGCCGGCGCCACCATCGAGGTGGAGAACCGGACCACCGGGCAGTCCTTCGAGGTGGCCCATGAGCTGTCGCCCCGGCAGGTCCGCATGGTCCTGGCCGGCGGGCTCGTGAGCGAGTACCGCCAGCGGAACCGCTCGGAGACCTCGACCGCCAGCTCCTGAGGGCCGCCCCGGGGGCCCTCAGTCCCCGGTCTCGTACTTGAAGGAGATGGCCAGGCGGACCCGGAAGCTCTCGATGGCGCCGTTCTCGATCGTCACGTCCTGCCTGACCACCTCGGCGACCCGCAGGTCCCGCACGCTGGTGGCGGCGGTCTCCACGGCGTTGCGCGCCGCGGCCGCCCACGACTCGGTGCTGGTCCCCACCACCTCGGTCACCCGATAGACGCTGTCGACCATGCCGGACCCCTCTCCTCGGTGGCGTCGTCCACCTAGAGTGTGGCATCGCCCTGTCCGGGTGCGCCCGATCGCCGGTCCGGCTGCCCTGGGCCCCGGCCCGCTCGGGACCAGCCGGGGTTAGCCCCGGCGTCGCCGGGGGAGGCGCCACCGCCGGCGCCGACGACGCTGGTCCCGCTCCTCCATGCGGCGGCGGATGGTCTCCCGCCGTGCCTGGAGCTCACGGTAGGTGATGCCCTCGACCTCGGGTGTGAGCCCCATCGAGGCCCGCAGGCCGTCGAGGTCCACGGTGGCCTGACGGGGGTCGAGGCCGACGTCGGCGGCGATGCGGTCCCCGTAGCGGGTGGCGAAGTACTCCGCCAGGCGGACCACCTCGGCGAACAGGTCCAGGTCGGGAGCAAGGTTGGCGATGGCGGCGTCCAGGAACAGCAGGTTCTTGACGAACAGCATCAGCTCCTTGGGCATGCGGGCCCCGTAGCTGAGCAGCGCCTTGGTCAGGTCGCGGATCTGGGCGGTCAGCTCCTCGGCGGTCATCCGGGTGGGGTCCTGGACCGGCCCCTCCAGGTCGAGGTCCCGGATGACGGCGTCGGTGTCGGCGTCGGCGGGGAGGGCCCCGAGCTCCCGCAAGGCGGACACCTGGAGGCGCACGTCGTTGATGGTCCCCCCCATGAGCAGGCGGAGGAAGGCCAGGCGCCGGGGTTCCTCGAGCCGGCCGGTGATGCCGAAGTCGAGGAGGACGACCCGCCCGTCGGGCTGGACGAACAGGTTGCCGCCGTGGAGGTCACCGTGGAAGACGCCGTAGAGCATCGCCCCCTCCAGGAAGCCGACCATCCCGTCCCGCAGCACGGCGGTGGTGTCGATGCCGGCGGCCCGCATGCCCGACGCGTCGTCCCAGGAGAAGCCCTCCAGGCGCTCCATGGTGAGCACCCGCCTGGTGACCAGGCGGGGATGGGGCCGGGGGACGATCGTGGTGCGGGTCCCGGTCTCGGCCAGCACCCGGGCCAGGTCGAGCATGTTCTCGGCCTCGAGGCGGAAGTCCAGCTCCTCCACGATCGTCTCGGCGAAGAGCTCCACCAGCGCCGGCGGGTTTGCCAGTGAGGTGATCGGGATCCGGCCCACCAGGCTGGGGGCGAGCCAGGCCATGGCGGCCAGGTCCCGCCGCACCAGGGAGGCGACCTGGGGGCGCTGGACCTTCACCACCACCTCCTCCCCGGTGACGAGGCGGGCGGGGTGCACCTGGGCGATCGAGGCGGCGGCGACGGGCTGGGGGTCGACGTGGGCGAACACCGCCTCGAGGGGCTGGCCGAGGTCGGCCTCGATGATCCCCCGGACGAGGGGGAAGGGCTCGGCGGGGACGTGGTCCCGGCACAGGCGGAACTCGGCCACCAGCTCCTCGGGGAAGATGCCCTGTCCCGAGGACAGGATCTGGCCCAGCTTGATGTAGGTGGGCCCCAGGGCCTCGAAGGCCAGTCGCAGGCGGCGGGAGAGGCCCTGGCGGGACTGGCGGGGGCCCCGGCGGCGGTCCCGGACGTACCAGGCCACAACGGCCCAGCCCAGGCGCAGGCCGACACTTGCCACCCGGGAACCGGGCGGCAGGCGACGTCGGCGGAGCAGGTGGGGGACCTCCGCCCGGGTGCGGGTCCGGCGGGCGGCGATGCCCCCCCGCCAGGCGAGCTCGTCAGGGATGATCGACCAGGGGCCGCGGTCGCTGAAGGAGCCGACCTGGAGGTCGGGCGCAGCGGAGGTGGGAACCGTCACCACCCGGGGGAACGTAGCGTACGGGTCCCGGCGACCCGGCTGGGGCCGGGTGGCGCGTGCCGGGTCGGGGCCGCTTTCATGGGACCGGCGGGACGACGAGGGAGGAGGAACCGGCCATGCCCGAGGTCACGGTGGAGACGTCGCGGGGGACGTTGGCGGGCTATCTGGCCACGCCCGTTCGTCCCGGCCCGGTGCCCGGGGTGGTCGTGGTCCACGACGCCTTCGGGCTGGGGGACACCGCCCGGGGCCACGCCGACCATCTGGGGGCCGCCGGCTACCTCACCCTGGTCCCGGACCTGTACTCGTGGGGGTCGACCCCCCGCTGCGTGGTGGCGACGATGCGGGCGCTGGTGGCCGGCGGAGGACGGGCTCTCGAGGACATCGAGGCGGCCCGGGCATGGCTGGGTGCCCAGCCCGGCTGCACGGGGCGGATCGGGGTCATCGGCTTCTGCATGGGCGGGGGCTTCGCCCTGCTGGCCGCGCCGGGCGGGGGGTTCGCCGCGGCCGCCCCCAACTACGGCCAGGTGCCCAAGGACGCCGAGGCCGCCCTGGCGGGGGCCTGTCCGGTGGTGGCCAGCTTCGGGGGCCGGGACCGCTCCCTCCGGGGCCATGCGGCCCGGCTGGAGCAGGCCCTCACCGCCCTCGGGGTCCCCCACGACGTGAAGGAGTACCCCGACGCCGGCCACAGCTTCCTCGACCGCCACAACGCCGGCCCCATGGTCCCCCTCCTGCGCGTGGGTGGCATGGGCTACCACCACCCCTCGGCCGAGGACGCCTGGCGGCGGATCCTCACCTTCTTCGCCGAGCACCTGGGCGACGAGCGCCCCCCGCCGGCCACCGGGTGAGGCCCGGACCCGCCCGGTCAGTCTCCCGGCGGGACGATGACGAGGGCGCCGTTGTGGCCGCCGAAGCCGAAGCTGTTGGACAGCACCGGCCCCGGGGTCCAGGTGCGGGCCTCGCGGGTGACCACGTCCAGGGTGATGGCGGGGTCCAGGGACGTGGTCCCGGCGGTGGGGGGCAGCTGGCGGCGGTCGATGGTGAGGACCACCGCCACGGCCTCCACGGCGCCGGCCGCGCCCAGGGAGTGGCCGGTCACCCCCTTGATCGAGGTCACCGGGGGTCCCGGCGTGCCGAAGACCTTGTTGATCGCCTCCGCCTCGGAGGCGTCGTTGAGCCCGGTGGAGGTCCCGTGGGCGTTGATGTGGCCCACGACCTGGGGGCCCAGACCGGCGTCGGCCAGGGCCAGCTCCATGCAGGCCACCGCGCCGGACCCGTCGGGCTGGGGGGCGGTGATGTGGTAGGCGTCGGCCGTGCTCCCGGCGCCGGCCACCTCGGCATAGATGCGGGCACCCCGGGCCACGGCCCGGTCCCAGTCCTCGAGGACCATGGCGCCCGATCCCTCCCCCAGGACGAACCCGTCCCGGTCCTGGTCGAAGGGCCGGGAGACCCCCGAGGGCGACAGGGCGGTCATGTTGGCGAAGCCCGCCACCCCGAGGGGGGTGATGGCGGCCTCGGCCCCGCCGGCGATCACCACCTGGCACCGGCCGCTCGCCACCAGCCGGGCGGCGTTGCCGATGGCGTGGGTCCCCGCCGCGCAGGCGGTGACCGTGGTCTCACACGGCCCGCGCCATCCGCGGCGGATGGAGATGGCACCCGCGCCGGAGTTGGCCATCATCATGGGGATCAGGAAGGGCGACACCCGGTCCGGGCCCCGGTCCCGGTGCACCAGCACCTGGGCCTCGAGGGTGGCGAGGCCGCCCACCCCCGTCCCCATGACGACGCCGGCCCGGGCCGGATCGGGATCGAGGGTCCCGGCGTCCTCGACGGCCATCTCCGCCGCCGCCACGGCGAACTGCGCCGAGCGGTCGATACGGCGGAGCTCCTTGCTTGCGAACCAGCCGGTCGGGTCGAAGTCGGTGACCCGCCGCTCGCGCTCGTCAGAGGCGGGCGGCCGACACAGGCCGGACCAGAACGCGTCCGGGCCGATGCCCGCGTTGGCCACCACGCCGATGCCGGTGACGGCGACGCGCCGACCCGGCGGTCCGTCCTCGGGCCCGGAGGGCCCCCACCCCAGGCGCATCAGAGCTTGGACGAGATCAGCTTGAAGGCCTGCTCGACGGTCTCCACGCCCTCGAGCTCTGACTCGTCGACGGTGATCTCGAAGCTCTCCTCGAGCGCCATGACCAGCTCGACCAGGTCGAGGCTGTCGGCGTCGAGGTCGTCGGCGAAACGCGCATCGGGGGTGACCTGGTCGGGCTGGACCTGGAGCACCTCCACGGCGCACGCCTTGAACTTGTCGAAGGCAGCTTCGTTGTCCATGGTTGGTACGGGTTTCCTTTCTTGTCGTGGGCGTCTTGTCGTGGGCGCCCGCGACCCTTTACTCCAGGATCGCGAACCTACAGTCCCATGCCGAGGCCTCCGTCGACGGGGAGGACGGCCCCGGTGATGTACGAGGCGGCCGGCGACGCCAGGAAGCCGACGGCGGCGGCCACCTCAGCCGGGTCAGCCACCCGTCCGAGGGGGACGAGGGCGGTCATCTCGGCCACGCGGTCCTGGCCGAGGGCCCCCAGCATGTCCGTGTCGACCGGGCCCGGGGCCACGACGTTGACCGTGACCTGGCGGGACCCGAACTCCCGGGCGAGGGAGCGGGCGAGCCCGATGAGCCCGGTCTTGGCCGCGCCGTAGTTGGCCTGCCCGGGGACCCCCATCAGGCCCGACACCGAGGAGACCAGGACGATGCGCCCCCTCCGGGCCCGGAACATCGGCCTGGCGGCCCGCTTGGCCACCCGCCAGGCGCCGGTGAGGTTGGTGTCCAGGACCGTGGTCCAGTCCTCCTCCTTCATGCGCATCAACAGCAGGTCCCGGGTGACCCCGGCGTTGGCCACCAGGACCTCCACCGGCCCCAGGCGCTCCTCGACCGTGGCGAAGGCGTCCTCCACCTGCTCGGGCTCGGTGACGTCGCAGGGGACGGCGAGGGGGCCGGCACCATCGGCACCGCCGTCCTCGGGGGGCGGGGTGCTCCGGTAGGTGACGGCCACCCGGTCGCCCTGGGCCAGGAAGTGGTGCGCGCAGGCCAACCCGATCCCTCGGGATCCACCGGTGACGAGGACCACCCGACCCCCGGTGTCCCCCGGTGTCGCCTCGGCGCTCACCGGCCCGCACCGGAGGTCCGGAGCCAGGCAACGGGTTGGCCCATCACCACCCGCTCACCAGAAAAGGCCAGATGTCCCATGAGTGAGCCCGCGAAGGGGGTGCGCACCTCGTGCTGGCCGACGGTGCCGACCAGGCTGCCGACGTCGAGGGCGGCGGTGTGGCCCTGGTTCCCCCCGCCGACCAGGGAGGGCTCGAAGACGCCGGTGGAGGGGCTCACGACCACCCGTTCGGACATGTAGAGGTGCTCGCCGGCATGGGCCATGGCGTACTCGTGCAGGGGGCCG
Source organism: Acidimicrobiales bacterium (assembly GCA_035643555.1). Taxonomy (GTDB): domain Bacteria; phylum Actinomycetota; class Acidimicrobiia; order Acidimicrobiales; family JAJPHD01; genus DASQQH01. Next base: position 9,777 of record DASQQH010000324.1, read on the forward strand.
TCCCCGCTGACGGCGTCGACCAGGGTGTCGAGGTCGTCGGGGGTGGCCACCGAGATCAGCCGCTGCTCGGGCACCGTGCGCTTGGCCATCGAGGTGAGGACCCCACCCGGGCCGACCTCCACCAGGGTGCCGGGGCCCTCGGCGGTGAGCGCCAGGAGGGTCTGGTGCCACCGGACGGGGCTGCACAGCTGGGCGGAGAGCAGTCCCGGCCATTCCGAGGCGTCGGTGTGGGCCCGGGCGTCGACGTTCGCGGTCACCGGGACCTCCGGGTCGCAGAAGGTGGCCTCCTCCAGGGCCTTGCGCAGCCGGGCCCGTGCGGGAGCCATGAGGGGCGTGTGGAACGCCCCACCCACCGGCACGGGCATGACCCGGCGGGCACCCGCCTCCTTGGCCAGGCCGCCGGCTCGCTCCACCGCCTGGGTGGCGCCGGCGATGACCACCTGGCCAGGGGCGTTGTAGTTGGCCACCCACACCTCGCCCTCGGCACGCTGGCAGGCCGCCTCCACCACGTCGTCGTCGGCCCCGAGCACCGCCGC
>DASQQH010000325.1:0-5509 GCA_035643555.1 Acidimicrobiales bacterium
GCCCGCCACGTGACGACCTCGCCCACGCAGCCGTCGTGGCCATCATGGCGTCGATGGAAAGGGCCCACTCCCTCGACGACACACGGGGTCGATGGGCCCATCGTGGGCATGGTCGCCAGTGCCCCGCCGCCCCCACAGGCGCCCGGGCCCGATCCGGCCTCGGTCTCAGGAGTAGTGGGCCTCCGGTGCTTTCGCCAGCTTCTTGTATTGTTCGGCATCGTGCCCGAACCAGATCTCAGCGCCGATCTTGTGGAACTGCGCCAGTCTGCGGGCCGCGCGTACCATGCCCCGGCTGTCGTACAGGGCCGAGGTCCCCGGAAGAACTGGGGGTGGTCCCAGGTTCAAGGAGCTGTAGCAGGCGTCGCTCGCCAGCACCAACGGCCCCGACTCAGGCAACTCGATCCGCAATCCCAGGTCGCCCTCTGTGTGTCCTGGGCCGAAATTGATGACCGTGACGCCCGGAACAATCTCCCAATTGTCCTCGTCCTGCTCGAGCGGTGACCACCGGATCTGATTCCCGATCCACCCTGCGACATCCTCCTTGACATAGGCAGTGTCCCCGTCGATCAGGACGTACTGCTCCAGCGCATGACGCAATTCCTCCCGATGTACGATCACATCGGCATTGCTCAGCAGTTCGACGCCGCCACTATGGTCCATATGCAGATGGGACAGCACGGCGATGTCGATCCGCTCAGGTCCCAACCCCAACTGTGCCAGTCGTCCCGCCAGGAACTGGTCCTCGTTTGCGACCAATCGCTCTGACTCCAGAAGCGAGGCGGCCCACCGGTCGTCTGGGTCCGGGTGCATTCCCGTGTCGAACAGGATCCTCGCGGAGTCGGTTTCCACCAACACGCCGTACAAGGGGATTGAGGCCCACTCGGCCTGCCGGTGCTGGTCCTCGACGCCCGCCAACGACAGGCCGAATGACATCACGGCACGATCGAGTTCCAGGCTACCGAAGTCCAGCACCTGCACCCGTCGCACCGAGGTACGAGGGTTCTCCCCGGGTCTCGGGGAGCTTCCCAGGCGGAGGGGCTCACTCTGCTGTCGCGCCACTGCTCAACCTCCGTTGCGATTGCAGTACGACTCCGTCTCGTCCACTCTCCGCGTCGTCAAACTCCGCCGGTCGGCGTCATCTCACGGCGGGCCAGGACGAGATCGCCCATTGTCATCGCCGCCCAACGAGCCAATAGGCCACGGTCCCGAGCGTGTTGGCGGCACTGGCCAGCTTCCACACGGCCCTGCTGCCGCGGATTCGATCCCCTGGCCGGCGGTCGATGTCCCGCCACGTGACAGCGGCCGCGGCGATGTGGAGGGGTAGATACAGGAGGAGGGGCTTCAGGCCCTGTTTCATGCGAGGCCTCCGGGAGGTTGAGTGTCTTGGGGCGCCCACCGCCGTCTATCACCGGCGGATCGGTGCCACGTTGCAGGGCGGGAGGTAGGCAGCGCCTCCTACGGGATTGAAGGAACGCGGATGATCGCCCCACAGTCGCGTCGCCAGAGTCACTCCGTCGGTGTGGAGGAGGTCGAGCTCACCCGAGCGGACGGGGCCGGGCATCGCCCGGGCAGGCACCATGTGAACCTCCCGTGTCGACCTGGAAGCGGAACGGTCGGATCCCCGTGATCGAGACGGACAGCAAACGGATGTCCGCGCTGCCCCGGTAGAGGGCGGCCCGGCGACGGGCCTCCATTTGCCCGCGTCCCGACGGTGGGGTGATCGGCGATTTCAGACATCGTGGGATCGGCGTCGCTGCTCACAAATCTATACCGTGGTGGTGGAGGGCGCGGTGGTGAGCGACAAGGGGATCTCCAGGCCAGCGCCGGGCTGGCTTCGTTCCCGACGTGGCGACCCCGCCGAGGAGGGGAGCAGGCCCGGGGGGCCCGGTCGTTGTCCAGTCCAGGTCGCTCGGGTCCGGAGCGCCTCGTTGGTTGTGGGGCTGGCCAGGGACCCGGCGGCCCCCGGTTCATGGGGCCGGGCGCTCCCGGCTCATCCGCAAGCCAGGAGATGGGCGGCCTGCTTGGCGGCCAGCACCCGCATCACCGCGGCGTCCACGGTCCGGGCGAACCCCGGATCGGCCCCCGACCGGGACAGGACGGCGTCCACCATGGGCCCCACGTCGGCAGCGACCGAGGTCACCGCCACATCCCCGCCGGCGGCGAGGAAGGCGACGGCCCGCTGGCCGGGTGTCCCGGCGGTGGACGCGGCGACCGCCGCCAGGTCGTCCGAGACGACCACACCCTGGAACCCGAGCTGGTGGCGCAGGACCCCGTCGATGACGGTGGGGGAGAACGCCGCCAGGTGTGCGGGGTCCAGGCGGAGGTAGCGGGCCAGGGACACCATGACGAACCCGGCGCCGGCGTGGATCCCGGCTGTGAAGGGCGCCAGGTCGGGGCTGTTGGGGCCGGTGACGCTGTCGGTGATTTCCGTGGCGGTGTAGTCGGTGTTGCCCGTCACCCGCCCCAGCCCGGGGAAGTGCTTGACCGCCACCTGCTCGCCGCTGTGGCGCATGCCCCGGACGAAGGCCGTCACGTGGGTGGCCACGGTGGCCGGGTCGTGGCCGTACTCCCGGCCGTAGCGGGCGAGGGGCTGGTTGGTGGCGGTGGCGGCCGGGGGGACCACCCCGGCAACGGGGGCCAGATCGAGGTTCACCCCTGCGGCCCCCAGCTGGGCGCCCCAGGTCCCCGCCGCGGCCTGCAGGGCCGCCGGGGACTGGGCACCCTGGTCGATCGCCGGGGGGATGGTGGCGAACCCCGGCCCGTAGAAGGCCTGGAAGCTGCCCTGCTGGCCCCCCTCCTGGTTCCCGGCGATGAGCAGGTGCGTCCCGCCCGCCGAGGTCCCCGCCAGGCCCTGGAGGTGGACGGTGGCCCGGCGCACCCGCGCCGCCCCGTCCCAGCCCGTCCCGTCGAGGAGGACCGAGCCGACGTGGTCGGTCTCCACGACCTGGTCGTCGGCGGTGACCGGCCCGCTGCTGGACAGCCCGACCATGAACAGCTGGCCCACCCGCTGGCGGGCAGACATGGCGCCGAAGGTCGTGTCGGCACAGGAGGGCGGTGGCGAGGTGGTGGATGGTGGCGAGGTGGAGGGCGGAGCCGGCCTGGCCGGCGCCGGGGCGGTGGCGGCCACCTTGGGTGGGGGGCCGGTGGCCGCGCCGCAGCCGGCGCACAGGAGGGCGGCCAGGACGGCGGCGGCCGGGGTACGCACGGCGGGGACGCTACCGTCGTCGCCCTGTGGAGGCTCGCGTCACGGTCCCGGTGGCCACCGTGTGGGCGGCTCCCGACGCCCCCCGCCCGGTCGACCGCCGGGCGCTGGGTGCCTGTCCCGACCCCGCCGGGTGGGTCTCGGGGCTGTCCGAGGAGGACCGCCGCGGCCTCCTGGGCCGGGTGGTGACCCAGGCCCTGTGGGGGGAGGCGGTGGTGATCGACGAGGAGCGTCAGGGCTGGTGCCGGGTCGTCGTGGGCGACCAGCCGTCCTCGCTGGACTCCCGGGGCTACCCCGGCTGGGTCCCCCTCGACCAGCTGGGGCCGGCAGGGACCTCCCACGGCCCGGCCGTGGTGGTGGCGGCACGGGTGGCCCCGGCCTTCTCCGACCCCTCGGATGCCCGGCCCTGTGCCGGGCTCAGCTTCGGTACCGAGCTGGTGGCCCCCGACGGGCTCCAGGGCACGGTGGACGGCCGTCTGGCCGTGGCGACCCGGACCGGCCTGGGCCTGTGGGTGCACCCCGGGGGGGTGGCCGCGGCCCCGGACGGTGCTCACGGGGGCGCCGACCTGGCGGCCTCGGCCCGGGTGTTCCTCGGCCTCCCGTACCTGTGGGGCGGCACCTCGGGGCTGGGGGTGGACTGCTCGGGGCTGGTCGCCCTGGTCCACCGGCGCCACGGCCTGGTGATCCCCCGGGACGCCCATGACCAGGCGGCGGCCGGCAGGCCGGTGCCCCTCGAGGAGGTGCGAGCGGGGGACCTGGTCTTCTTCGCCCCCCCGGGGGGGACCGTCGACCACGTGGGGATGGCCCTCGGCGCAGGCCGGCTCCTCCAGGCCCCCAGCACCGGCCGGGGTGTCGAGGTGGCCGACCTGGGCGAGCCCCGCCTGGCCCGGCGGGTGTGGGGCGTGCGCCGGTTCGCCGGCCCCGCCCCGCCTCCCTGAGGGACGGTGTTGCCGCGGGCGGAGGCGGCACCGTCTGTTCATCGCGGGGTCAGCGGGCGTGCACCTCCCCGACAGGGAGGCTTTCTACGGTGTCGCCGCCAGGGGACGGCGGCCTGACCCGGCGGGGTCCGCCCGGCCGCTCCCGTCCGACGACCAGGAGGTTCCTACATGTCCCGATGGACCGGTCGCGCCGCCCGAATCGCCGCTCCGGTTGTGGCGAGTGCCACCGCCGCCGGCCTGCTGGCGGCGTCGGGTGTCGCGGGGGCGAGCCCCTCCCGTGGCCAGCACCCAGCGTTCGAGGGCCACGGCGCTCGCCAGGGGGGCCCTGCGCAGGGGTCGGCCTCCGGGCTCGCGGTCTCGGTCCTGGCCACAGGGACCACGGCCATGCACGGCCCCGACGACATCACCCTCCTCGGGGGTCACCTCTTCGTCGGCTTCCAGAACGGGGTGGGGCCCAAGGGCCAGGCAAGCTCCTCCGGGGCCACCACGAGCACGGTCCAGGAGTACACCCGCTCGGGCCACCCGCTCGGGTCCTGGACCCTCACGGGCCACGTCGACGGGCTGACCGCCGATCGAGCCCACCACCGCCTGGTGGCGACGGTCAACGAGGACGGCAACTCGAGCCTGTACACGATCACCCCCACCGCAGCTCCCGGCGAGCAGCTGGACCACTTTTCCTACAACCGCAATCCCCTGCCCCACGGCGGGGGGACCGACGCCGTGTCCTTCGTGGGGGGCAGGATGCTGCTCTCGGCCTCGTCGCCCACCGGGGCCGGGGGGCCGGCGGTGTACGCCGCCCGGCTGTCGGGGGGCACGGCCCATCTGACCCCGGTCTTCTCCGACCACGCCACCGCCACGGTGGCCAACGCCGGGCCCACCGCCGGGCACGCCCAGAAACTGGACCTCACCGACCCCGACTCCAACGAGGTGGTACCCCAGGCCAGCCCCCGCTTCGCCGGGGACTTCGTCCTCGACAGCCAGGGCGACAAGGAGCAGGTGTACGTCGACGACCCGGGGTCGGCCCACCCGGAGCTGTCGGTGCTGCACCTCTCCCACGCCATCAACGACACGGCGTGGGCCACCGCCCGCCGGGGCACCCTGTACATCACGGAGAACAAGAACAACAAGGTCCTTGCCCTGCGGGGACGGTTCCGGCCGGGGACGGCGTACGTGGCGGTCACCCCCAACAGCGGCGCCCCGGGCTACCTGGGCGTCCTCAACCTGTCCACCGGCGCCATCCGACCGGTCCTGTCGGGGATCCATCCCGAGGGGATGATCTTCGTGCCCAGCCACCGTCACGGGTCGTCTGCATCGCACCACGCCTGATCCGGCCCGGGGTCGGCCAGGCGGGCCAGGGCGCCGCGCACCC
>DASQQH010000326.1:0-4398 GCA_035643555.1 Acidimicrobiales bacterium
TCGTGCACCTAGTGGCGAGTCTGGTCCTGTCGACATACCACTTGCGCGATCATCGCAACCGGTTCTCACCCACCTGTCCGTCGGGCCCTGTTTCCTGTCGTCGCTTGGCTGGCATGGGTTCTCCTTGCATGAACTGGACAAGCCGGGGAACTCCGCTCCCTCTATCCTCTTCCCACCCAGCTGCGGGGCAGTCATTCTCGTTGACATCGGCTTCGGAATCCTTCTCTGCTCGAGAGGACCACACACCCTTTGGTAATCGCGTGGGATCCATTGTGGCTGATCTTGATTGGGGAGACGGATTAGCTCTATCGAGTTGGCGGAGCGTGGAAGAGAGTCATAATGAGACCTACCAACCTATTACGATTGGTGATCCTACCTGCTTCATCATTTCCGGCGCCATAGTCGATCGCGCTCGGGGTGGCGTTCGCCGCCCTGCTCGACGTCGAGGCGGGTGGAAATATTCAGGTGATCGACCCTGCGACACGGTCCTCGACCTCCAAGTGCCGAGCGTGGCGACCTTGTTCGGGACGTTCGTTGACGTCCAGGGCCGAGGTGGTTCCTCCGTGGGCGGGCCTCGATGACTAGATCGAGGCCCATGGGCACGGTCCGATCCGCATTGCAGATGACTTCGACGCACTGGTCGCCGACCCATGCTTCCGACGTTCCCTGACGCTGCTGGCGTGTTGGAGGCATCTGCCAAGGGAGGAGTCTTCGGCACAGGAGGCTGCACTGATGGGCTCTTTGGCGAGGGCACGCCTGTGCTGCTCGCAACGACCACGACCAGTGTTGCCCGGGCACAAGCTGGCTATCTGCTGGCCGATCCTCGTGCCTTCCGCGCCATCCAGCCGACTCCCCGCAACACACACGCTGCCCGCCAGCTCCGGGAGCTCCGGATCTCGGCGTAGTTGGCCTCGGCTTCCGCCCGGGCTCGGTCGGCGGCCGCCAGGGCTTGATCCCTGGCCGCCAGCTCCCGCTCGAGCTCCTCGATCCTGGCTGCCATCGGCGCCTCGTCGGGATGGGCTTGGGTCGCCAGAGCACGGCGCAGCTGGGCCATGGCGGTCCCCGACAGAAGGAAGGGCCGGGCCTCGAGCCTGGCCCGGATGGTGGCCCGGGCCGCGTCCCACTCCTCGGGAGGGTGGATGGTCAAGGAGTTGGCCTCCCCCTCCCACTTGCGGTACAGGCCGGTCACCTCTCCCGTGTCGGCCACCCCGCAGTACGGGGCTGCCTGGAGGAGCAGGTCCCAGTCCTCGAGGACCGGCAGGTCCTCGTCGAAGGCCAGGCCGAGATCCCGGAAGCAGCTCCGGGGGATGGCCAGACCGCAGGAAGGAGTCGCGTTGTCGAGCAGATGGTCGAGCAGGTCGAAGGTCGAGGGGTAGCACACGGTCCCCTCCAGGGCGCTGACCGCCGGGGTGGGGAGGCGCTCCAGGCGCCCCAGGGACACCGTGGCCACCCCCGAGCGCACCACCTGGCCGGGGTGGGCCCGGGCGATGCGGTGGAAGGTCTCCACCCAGTGGGCGAGGGCCAGGTCGTCGTCGTCCAGGATGGCCACGTAGGAGCCCCTGGCCTCGGCCACCCCGGCGTTGAGGGGTCGGGACCGCCCTCCTCCCCGTACCGGGACCAGCCGGGCCCGTCCCACCGGGCCCCAGGAGAAGTCGGCGATGACGTCCCGGACCCCGGCCATGGCCCCCGGATCGAGGTCGTGCGCCACCACCACCACCTCGAAGTCCTGGTCGGTCTGGGCGGCGAGGGACAGGAGGGCCTCGGCCAGGGTGTCGTTCCGCCGCCCCTGGGTGCGCATCACCACGGTGAGAAACGGCGAATCGTTGGCCTCCGCTTCGTCGGACAGGCCTGCGCGGCGACCGTCGGGGAGGAGCTCTGGGACATAGGCCCGCACGAACTGGTTGACCGTGGCGTTGGGCCCTGCATTCCGGCGCAGATTCCCGAGGAAGGCACCGAGGGTGGTGGCCTCGCTCAGGGCCACGCAGTCCTCGGGGGTGTGCTGGTCGGAGCGGGTGAGGTGGAAGTCGGCCCGGTCGATCTCCCGGAAGCCACCCCGGGCCAGGTCCGCCGCCAGGCGGTCCTCGGTGTAGAGGGACAGATGGGTGGCGTCCAGGAGCCCGGTGGGAGTGACCTCCCACCGCCCGAGGAGGAGCTTGGTGCCCAGGTCGAGGTGGGCCACGTTGGGCACACACACCACCAGGGGGGCTGGACCGGCCTGCTCCACCAGGTCCCTGAGCCCCGCGATGAGAGTCCGGGGGTCGGCCAGGTGCTCGATGACGTCCAGGGCCAGCACCCCAGCCAGGGGACGGTGGTCGAGGGCCTTGACCACGTCGTCGAGCCACCCTCCGGCCTCGGCCAGATCGGCCTCGACGGTGTCGAAGCCCCGCCGGGCCAGGTCGGCGAGGCCGTCGGGGGCCACATCGACCCCCAGGTACTCGAGGCCGAGGTCGGCCAGGGGCTCGGCCACGGCCCCGTAGCCACAGCCCACGTCCACCACCACCCCGCCCCGGTGGTGGCGGGAGACCAGGTCAACGACGTTGGCATACGGCGTGTCGGGGCCGAAGGGGAACCGGTAGCGCTCGGCCATTACTCAGTGCACCTCGGCGGTACGGGGGTAGGCGAAGCGGTGGAAGCCATAGGCGTTGCCCATGAAGTGGGCCACGTTCTCGCACCCGGGAACGGGGCTGGGCAGGCGCCCGGTGGCCTGGCGCTCGTAGAAGGCCTGGACCCCCGCCCGGTGGGTGGCCATGCCGGTGGCCAGGAAGCGGCGTTCCCGCTCCTCGATGAGGTCGGGCCGTCCGTACTTCCAGGGGAGCAGCAGGGCCACCTCGGCTGCATAGCGCTCCTCGACCTCGGTGGCCCGCTGGCGTCCGTTCGGGTCCAGGCGCTTGTCGTGACACACCACCGCCCAGGGGACGTGTCGGATCCGCCAGCCCGCCAGTCTGGTCCGCCAGGACAGGTCCACGTCGTCGCCGTAAAGGAAGAAGGTGTCGGGGTCGAAGCCCCCGGTGGCCGTAAGCACCTCCTGGCGGATGAGACAGCAGGTGCCGGTGGCCCAACTCGTTTCCCCCGTCACCGGGTCATAGGCCTTCGGGTGCTCGAGGGGGATGTGTCGGGCCTCCGCGATCCCGACGCCGGGATCCTCCATGGCCTGGACCAGCCCGGTCAGGCACCGGGGGGACAAGAGAGCATCGGGGTTGAGCACGAGGACGAGCTCGGCTCCCCTCGACAGCCCGAACAGCCGGTTGTGACCGCCGGCCGAGCCGAGATTGGCTCCGAAGGCCACGTAGTCCAGGGGGCCCACCCCATTTCCTTCGGCCCGGGCGGCCATCCCGGGGATGGCACCGGGGTCCAGGGAAGGGGTGGCGCTGTCGCCGATGGCCACCTCGACCCCGCCGATCACCCCGGTTCTGCGGGCATGGGCCACCGCCGTCCCCACCGCCTCCAGCCACAGGGCCACCTGGGTCCGAGGATGGTGGTAGATGACGGTCTGTATCCGGACGGAGACCGTCATGGTGTACCGAGGGGTGGGATCCCTGGAAAGAGCCTCTCGGGCGCCGACAAGCTTCTTATCGCCGCCTTGGTGCCCTGATGGAGGAGCGCCTGGTATGGCGCCGGCGCCCCAGCCTGGCGCATCCGGCAGACGTCCCGTGCCCGTTGGACGTTACCCCTCACCCCGCCACGTTCCATGACCGACCCCCAGCAGCCCCGCTGAGCCCGCAACTGGGAAAAGCCTAGTCCTTGGTGTGCCCATCTGCAACAGGCCTGGGCCCACCCGTCCAGCGGTCCCCGTGACCCCTGGCCGCTCAGCTCCGTCCCACGCCGAGGAAGATCATGGGGTCGACGCCAGGTCGTCGACGGTCTCGACGAGGAGCAACGGGACTCCGGTGAACCCGGTGCAGATCTGGTCGACGATCGGACAAGCTTCGCCTCGAGGCGGCTATGGAGACAACGAAGGCGATCCTCGACGACATGCATGCCTGGCTATCACGACCAGGGCGACTCCTGGTAGGCCTTGGCGCTCCGCGATTCCCGGGTGAGGCTCTATGACAGCACGGCGGGTATCGCCAGGGCCCACCCCCCCGACTCCATGGTCACCAGGATCGGCGCCGTCACCTTGTAGGTTGTGTTCTGCCATCATATTCTCGCTTCTCGATTGCCCCCGTGCTACACTTCTCCCCAGCTGGGGCTAAGCGGGCGACTCGGCGGGCGAGGGGGCTCCAGCACGGATAGTTGCCGGGTGCTCGCTGAAAAGGGGGTACGAGATGGCGTCCGCAGGGTGGGCCATGTCCACGGCCTGCGGTTGTGACCACGGCGGGGAGCACCAGGCGGGGGATCCTTCAAGAAGGCGAGAGACGCCGATGAGGCGTCTCTCTGGTCAAACGGCTCATTCCTGAG
>DASQQH010000327.1:0-2519 GCA_035643555.1 Acidimicrobiales bacterium
GTGTTCGCCTGACGGGGTTGGCCCGTCAGGCGTTCGCCACCGGGTTCGTGAGCTCACAGAGCACGTCGTCGCCGAGAAGGAGCTGCATCCGAAGCTGGTCGCCGTCGTTCAAGAACACGGGTGGATCGCGGAAGTACCCGACACCCGAGGGGGTGCCGGTGGAGATGATGTCACCTGGATAGAGATCAGTCACGTTGGAGACAAAAGAGATCAGTGAGGGAACGTCGAAGATGAGATACTTCGTGCTGGAGTCCTGCATGAGGGTGCCGTTCAGCCAGGAGCGAACGGTGACGCTCCCCGGATCTGGCACCTCATCAGCGGTTACCAGGCTTCCGCCGAGGGGGGTGAACGTTCGAAAGTTCTTCGCGAGGGTAAGCTGCTCCGGTTTGCTGAATTGAATGTCTCGAGCGCTTACGTCATTGAGGATCGTGTAACCGAACACCGCGTTCAGTGCCTCAGCGGGCGGGACGGCCCGGGTGTGGCGCCCCATCACGACGGCGAGCTCCACCTCCCAGTCGAGCTGGGCCGTGCGGGAAGGTTTGAGGATGTCGGCGCCCGGACCGACGACCGTCGAGGGCCACTTCGCAAACAGGCGTGGCAACTCGGGCAGGGCCGCACGTGCCTCGGAGGTATGGTCCGCATAGTTGCGGCCAATGGCGACGATCTGCGACGGATACCGCAGGGGCGGACCGAGCTCAACGGAATCAAGCGAGTATCGCAAGTCGCTTTGATCGACTGCTTGCTCGAAGAGCCGCTCGCAGGTTGCGAGGCCCTCCGGTCCGGCATGTGCCAGATCTTCCATGCTGGTGAGGCTTGTGGCGACAGGGGGGGAAAGGGACGGGTCAGCCGACGCGGCCGCAGTGAGATCCACCACGCCTGAGGACGCTACGGTGCACCCGAGATGCCAGGCAGCATCAGGAGAGCGAAACGTGACCAAGCGCATGAAAACCTGCCTTATGAGCGATGAACGATGGTATGTACTGTCCGCATCGTGTCCCGGGCGGGTCGTGGCAGACCAGTGGAGTCGGACGGTGAGGCGACTGGCAGGGCCAGGGGCTGGGGATCATGGGGAGACGACCAGGGCCTCAAGGCTGCCCACCGTGTCGATCTCACTCCGGAGACGCTCGCCTTCGGCAAGGTAGCGGCCCGGCTGGCATCCGGCCGGACTCCGGCTCGTCCCCCCGAGCCCGGGATCCCTCCCCCATCCCGTCCCTCCGGGGGTGCCCGTGGCGATAATCACCCCGGGATGAAGGGTGAGGAGCCCTGAAAGATACGAGATGATCTCGGCGACGGAGAAGATCATGTTGGCGGTGGTGTTGGCCTGGCGGCGCTCGCCCGAGACGGTCGTCGTGAGGGCCAGGGCCGCCTGCGGATCGGGAACCTCGTCTGCGGTCACCAGGAACGGTGCCAGACGGGTGGCCCCATCGAAGTTCTTGCTCGGTCCGAGGGCAAAGGCGACGCCGCCGTCGTCCTGGGGTACGACCTGGCGGTCCCGCGCCGTCAGATCGTTGACGACCACGTACCCCCAGACGTGGTCGAGGGCCGCCTCAGCCGCCACGGCCCGGCACGGCCGACCGATGACCACGCCGAGCTCGGTCTCGTAGTCGAGCTTGGTGGTGACCCGTGGATCGAGGACGATCGGGTCGCCCGGTCCGGCAATGGTCTGGCCGGCCTTGATGAAGAACTCGGGTTCTCGAACCGTGACGGGTGCCTTCTCTGCCAGATGGTCCCGATAGTTCTGCCCGGTGCACAGGACCACCGGGGGTCGCAGTGGGGCGTCCAGGGTCACCGCGGCTCGGGGGAGCCGGAGGGTGGCGCTCCGATGGAGGTCGACGCCGGCTTCGATCACCTCGTCGAGAGTCCGTTCCTTGTCCACCAGCACCTCATCGCCGGTGAGCGTGCCAGCCCGGCGGTCCCCGTCAAGAAGAACGGTTACGGCCTGCATCGCGGACGCGTCAGTCGGGACCGTAACCATTGGAGACCCCGGGGACCCAGCGGGGCGAGGGGGCGTCTATCCCGTGGCCCGAGCAGGGCGGTCCTCGGGGATCCGGGCCTGCTCGCCAACTCCCACCGGGGAGTGCGTGTCGTGGCCAGTCTCACGGTGTCCACCCTTCGTGTGTGGTGTGTGGGGTTCACGGTGCCGACGAGGAACCCAGGTTGGCCGCTTTGGCCGAGTTGCGTGCTCTCCCGCCTGGGCGCCCACCATCATGTCCTGACGGCACCTCGCCAGATTGGTGATTATTGGTTCGATTGGTTCCTCGCCCGGGATGACCGTACGCTTCCGCCCAGGGATTGTCAAGGCGATTGACGCATTGCGGAGCGAACGAGGGGCGCTCTATTGGTTGAGATTGGTCGTCCCGGTTGGGCACCGATGATTCTCCTGCAACAGGTGTCCGACCCCATCGCCGCAGGCGTGGTCGCCGAGGGCCAGGAGGCCCGGGCCCTCGGCGAGGAGGAGATCACCCACTGCCCTGGGGATCGCGCTCGACGGGTCAGCCTTCAGGCCTCGACGCCGTGGT
>DASQQH010000328.1:0-2960 GCA_035643555.1 Acidimicrobiales bacterium
CGGTCTTCGACCGCTCGGTGGTCACCCTGGTGGCGAGGGCCGTGGCCGACCAGGCCGGCCTGGACGGCGTGGCGCGACCGGACTTCAGCCCCTCCGGCATGGCCGAGGGCGATCCCTCGCTCGCCTGAGGGCGGCCCGGCCCACCCACCGCCTGGACCTGGGCCGTCGGGCGAGGGGCCCGACGTCGGCCCCACGCCCCGCGGGCCACACGGGGCTGGCGCCGACCCCGGCGGCGCCAACGGCGGGGCCCGACCGGTGACCGGTCCGGGAGACGGGGTCAGCCGAGGGTTGTGACGATCGCCCCTACACGGGCGAGGGGGAACCAGGGGATAAGAGTGTCCATGGGAGTTGATCCCTCGGACGAGACCGAGTCCCGTCTCCGGGAGACACGGGTCCGGATGGACGCCGCCCTGGAGCGCCTGGCGGCGGCCACGGAGCGGTTGCGCGCATCTGGTGAGCGCTTCCGCGCCGCTCGTGCTCGGACGGAGGCGGCTGACCTGCGCAGGGGCGCGGCCCTCGAGCGGTCGATGGCCCACCGGGGGAGCGACCAGGGACAGGGGGACCAGGAGGATGAGGGCGTCGAGGTGCTCGCTCGGAGCGCCGACCAGCGGGAGCGGGTGGCCGACGAGCGGGAGCGGGTGGCCGACCAGCGGGAGCTGGTGGCCGACGAGCGGGAGCGGGCAGCCGACGAGCGGGAGCGGGCAGCCGACGACCGGGAGCGCCATGCCGACCAGCGGGAGGTGGCGGCCGGCGAGCGTGAGCTGAGGGTCGAGGAACGCGAGACCGTCGCCGGGACCTCCCGTCCTGGCGGTGGCCTCGATCCCCAGGTCCTCGCCGAGCAGGAGGAGAAGCGGCGCTACCTGCTCGAGATGAGTCGGCAGCTCCGGCTGGAGATGGCGACGGCGGCCGACCGGGTTGCCGACACGGCGAACTCACTCGCTGCGGGGCTGGAGAGCGCGGCTGCCGCGCAGCGGCGGAGCACGGAGGCCGATGCCGCTGGCACCGGCGCAAATGACCGCGGGGAGGAGCCTGAACCCCACGGCGCGCCTCCCCACGAGGGCCCTGGGGTCCCCGGGTCGTGACGACCGCGCCCTCGCCCGTCGGTGCTCTCCAGGGGGTCGTCGACGGGCAGCAGGGCCGCTGACGGTCCCCCCGGGGGCCGGGCGCCTGATGACGCCTTCCGGGGTCCGGTGGCAGTCCCTGGGCGGTGTGGTCGCCCATCCGCGGGTGGCGTCGCTCCGGCCCTGGCCGGGACCGGCGGAGGACCGGCCCGGGGCCCCCGAAGGTCGGGACCCTCGTGCGCCGGGTCACGGCGCCCCACAGGGGGCGGCACCGGGCACCCCGGCCAGGGCCCGGGCCCGCCCGGGGTCCGGGCCCAACCCCCGGTCAGGGCACCACATGCCGCGCGCCCGGTCAATGGACCGCCCAGGGCCAGGGCCTCCCGGCGGGACCAGATCCACCTCCCCCGGCCAGCCCCGCGATCGCCTCCCGGGGATCCTGGAGGACCGGCGTTGGCGAGCCAACGGCCCGGCCGCTCACGTCGTGGGTCGGCTGTCGTGTGGCGAGGGACCGGTGGGTAGCGGCGGCGCCATCTGGTCCGCACGGGGTGGCAGGACCTGGAGCGCCGTGGGCAGAGGGAGCCACAGGTCCTCCGGGAGCTCGATGTGGCCCCGGGCGAGGGAGCGCATCAGGATCCCGGCGGTCAGGGCGCCCATGGCGGCCAAGGCCACCGCCACGATGATGAGCATCAGCCCGACAGCACCGAGGAGCACAGGTGGTGAGCCCAGCAGCACCAGCACGGGGGTGGTGACCAGGGACATGACGACCATGGCGGCCGAGGTCACGGTGTCGAGGACCATCACGGCACACAGCAGCCGGTCGCCTGGGGCCATGGCGATGGCGTCCTCGGTGACACGCGGGGCGGCACCCGGACGCTGCACCCCCGGCACGGCCCCTTCACCGGGCTCGGGCAGCCGGCACCGTGTCGGGGAACCGATCTCGTCCCGTCCCTGGGCGACGACCACCCGCTCCCGGGTGGGGCCGTCCCGGATCCAGGGCGTCGCCGGGGCGGCTCGCCCGACAGGGGGATCGGCCTCGTGCCATGCGTCGATCGACCGGGGGGCGAGCGCCTCGACGTCAGTCATGGGCTCCTGGCCTGGCTGGGTCATGGGCTGAGTGTGTTCCCGGAGGGCGCCCGGGTCGATTACCTGACAGGTAGTGGCCCAACACCCAACCCTCCCCTACCGTGGACACCATGGCCAGGTCGGTGGGCCGCTCGGCCGGGCCGTTGGTGAGGGAGTGGCGGCTGCGCCGTGGGCGGTCCCAGATGGACCTGGCCCTGGAGACCGGGGTCTCCCCCCGCCACCTGAGCTTCGTGGAGACGGGCCGGTCCAAGCCCAGCCCCGAGGTGCTCCTCGCCCTGGCCGAGGCGCTCTCGGTTCCCCTCCGGGAGCGCAACGCCCTGCTGCTGGCTGCTGGCTATGCCCCCCGCTACCACGAGCGGTCCCTCGAGGATCCGGCCATGGCCCGGGTCCGCCACAGCCTCCGGCGCCTGCTCGACAACCATCAGCCCTACCCCGGGGCGGTGATCGACCGGGCGTGGAACGTGGTGCTCGCCAACCCCGCCGCCACCGCCCTGGTCGACATGCTCCCCGCCGAGGTCGTCGGCCCCCCGACCAACGTCTTCCGGGTCTGCCTGCACCCCGAGGGGCTGGCCCGCCATACCCTGAACTTCCCCGAGTGGGCCCCCTACCTGCTCGGCCACCTCCAGCATCTGGCGGTGCTCAGCCCGGATGACGAGGTCACCGGACTCCTGGAGGAGGTGACCGGCTATCCCACCGTGGTCGCCCTCGGCGACTGGCGCCGGGCCCGGGTCCCGGAGCAGCCGGCCCTGCTCGTGCCGTGGCGCCTGCGCCGGGGCGGGGACGAGCTGGCGCTGTTCACCACCCTCACCGTCTTCG
>DASQQH010000329.1:0-3247 GCA_035643555.1 Acidimicrobiales bacterium
ACGTTCCTGTGGTTCGCGCCACGGGGGATCCTGCCCGAGCGGCTGCGGGTGCTGTCGGCGGCCTCCCTGCGGCGTCGAGCGCCGGCACCGGTGCCGCAGCGGGCCCCCGCGGTGGCGTTGGCGACGGGCACGGGAGGGGTCGACCAGGAGATTCGCCTCGGCGGGGGAACGGGACAGGCCGAGGATCCCCCTCCACCCCGGGGCTGGCGCGGCGGCGACGCGGAGCGGGGAGACCAGGACGGGGAGACCCTCTCCCCGTCCGCCGGGCGGGCACCGGCTGCGGCCGAGATCCTGGCGACCAAGGACCTCGGCCGCAGCTTCGGGGGGGTGCAGGCCGTGGCGGACGTGAGCATGTCGATCGAGCGGGGACGGCTCACCGGGTTGATCGGGCCGAACGGCGCCGGGAAGTCCACGCTCCTCAGCATGCTGGCCGGGACCGTGGGGCCCTCGACCGGGCGCATCCTCTACCGGGGGGAGGACATGACCGGCCTCGGGACCTACAAACGGGCCCGGCGAGGGCTGGTCCGGACGTTCCAGTTGGCGAGCGAGTTCAAGGAGCTGAGCGTCCTCGAGAACCTGCTCGCTGGTGTTCCCCGCCATCAGGGGGACTCCTTGGTGGGCGCGGTGCTCGGCAAGCGGTACTGGGGCCAGCGGGAGGCGGAGGAGATCGAGCGGGCCGAGGCCCTGCTCGAGGGGTTCGGGCTCTCGGCCCTGGCCCATGAGTACGCCGGCAGGCTGAGCGGCGGACAACGGCGGCTGGTGGAGATCATGCGCGCGCTGATGGCCCGCCCGGAGGTGCTGCTCCTCGACGAGCCGATGGCGGGGGTCCACCCCGAGCTGGCCCACCGCATCGGCCAAGAGCTGGTGTCGTTGTGCAGAAAGGGCATGACCATTGTGATGGTTGAGCACGAGCTGGCGATGATGGACGAGTTCTGCGATCCGGTCATCGTGATGGCCGAGGGGACCGTGCTGGCCCAAGGCACGATGGCCGCCCTCCGGCAACGCTCCGAGGTCGTCGAGGCCTACCTTGTCGGATGACCGGGTCCAGGGGGCGGCCCTCCAGGCCGAGGAGGTCGTCGCCGGATACGGCGGGTCGCCGATCATCCACGGCGTCTCGGCCCAGGTCGCCCCGGGCGAGCTGGTGTCGATCGTGGGGCCGAACGGCTCGGGGAAGAGCACCCTCCTCAAGGCCCTGGTGGGGGTGGTGGGCGTCCTGTCGGGACGGGTCCTGCTTGACGGCCAGGAGATCACCAACCTCGCTCCTGAGGATGTCGCCCGTCGGGGGGTGGGCTACGTGCCCCAGGTGGACGACGTGTTCCCTCCCCTCACGGTCCGGGAGAACCTCGAGATGGGTGGCTACCTGCTCCGCGGCAAGGAGGTGGCGGCAAGACTCGACGGGGTGGTGCAGGTCTTTCCGCAGCTGAGCCGCATGCTCAGCCGCCGGGCAGGCAAGCTGAGCGGTGGTGAGCGCAAGATGCTGGCGATGGGTCGGGTCCTGATGCTCTGGCCCAGGGCCTTCGTCCTGGACGAGCCCACGGCGAACCTGGCCCCGATCATCGCCCAGGAGGTCCTCCACGACCAGGTGGTGCGCCTGGCGGCCACGGGCGCCTCGGTGTTGATCGTCGAGCAGCGGGCCAAGGCGGTCCTCGAGGTCTCGGCGCGGACCTACGTGCTTGGCGGTGGCCGCTGCGAGATGGAGGGCTCGCCTCAGGAACTGTCGACCAACCCGGCCTTCGTCGAGTCGTTCCTCGGCGGGGGCCGAGGGCTCCGCAAGGCGGAGCAGCCCTAGACACCGAAGATCGACGTCTGCGATCCTTACGGCCCCTGGTAGCAAGGCACCAAGGAACACAGCACCGGCCTGTTGCGCCAGTACTTCCCGATGGGGACCGGAGGCTGCGCGGTCCCATGTGAACACCCCTGCTGTCCTCGGCCTCGGTGATGATGCCACCGACGGGGCGATGGTTGGTGCCTCGGGCCTCGAGGTTGGCCCTCTCGGGGTGAACCCGTGGGCTGTCCGGCGCGCCTGGAGGTAGTTGTTGGTCCCTACCTGGAGGGCCGTGGCTGTGATCGTTGGTGGGGCTGGCTTCGGCCGTTGCGCTGGGGAAACACCTGGCGGAGGGCGGCCTGGCATCGAGGAGCGCTTCGATCCTCCGCTGGCAGGACCGGACGGCGGGACGCTGGGTAACCGACAACGGGGAGGACCGCCCGGTCGTGTGGGCGCGGAGACGTTCGATCTCCTGGCGGATCTCAGGTTCCCAGGAGAGCAGATCCGAAGACCCGCCGGTGGCGGCGACGGTGAGGGTGACCGGGTCACGATCCACGCAGGCGGCTGCATCCCGGCCCTGGCTGCGCACGGCGAGCAGCATTCCCACCATGTCGTTCACCGTCGCCCACGGCTGGCCAGGGCCTATGCCAGAGCCCTCACCGCCACGCCCCGCCTGCAGGAAGTCTGATAATGGAACCTGCCCGCCGCGAACAAGGCGACAAACTTGATTTGTTACGCTGACCAATTTCTCTAGGCTACTCCGGCGAGTGGACGACACCCCTCGGCATCTTCACCTCGGCCTCCAACACCCATGCCGGGCTCTTTCGAATACCCCAATCTCGACGCCGGCCACCTGAGCGGATCAATGGTTCCTCTTCTCGGTTGACATCGCGCTCCCCCACGGGCTCCCGATGGCGTGACTGCGCGCAATGGGCCCCCCGGGTCGTCGCCGGGGCAAGGCCCCCCTCAACGTGAAGGCGGGGGAGGTCGAGTCAGTCGATACCTGCGGAGGACGTGGTCGGGGCGGTCACTGGGGCAGTGGCTCGCCAGCAGAGCAGACGCGCGTCTCCGCTCCTGCCGCGCCCATTGCCGAGGCGGTCCCACGCGATGCGGCAGGGCAGACGTAGCCAATCGTGATTTCACTCGCGCGAGCAACGACGCCCTGGACCGCGTGCGCCCCGCCCCAGAAGATCAGGGGACACCCACGTACGGTCGGGGCGCCCTCCCCGGTCGCTCCCATCCTCGACTCGTCCGGTCACCCCGCTGCTAACCTTGCTGAGGGCCTATGACCGTGTGATCCAGTCGACGCCGTGTACGGCTCCTAGCCTGTCGCGTTTCCCGAGGCGGGTGCCCAGCGGGGATAGATCGTCGCAGCCTCGCCACCCTTTACACGCCTCATCCAACTGCTGCAGTCTGGACGCTATCCATACACGGGGGCTATCACCGGGACAAACCCCTCCCCGAGGTGAACGCGAGGAGGGG
>DASQQH010000330.1:0-3236 GCA_035643555.1 Acidimicrobiales bacterium
TTGCCCTCGGCGTCCACGACCGGGAGCTTCTCGATCCGGTGCCGCCACAGGATGTCCTTCGCCTCGTCCAGGGTGGTCCCCACCCGGGCGGTGACGAGGGGGGTGGGGCGCATCACCGCCGAGATGGGCTGGTCCACCCCCTCCACGAAGCGCAGGTCGCGGTTGGTGAGGATGCCCACCAGGCGACCCCCGGGGTCGGTCACCGGCACCCCGGAGATGTGGTACCGGGCCATCAGCTCCATGGCGGTGGCGACCGGGGCGTCCGGGGGGAGGGTCACCGGTTCGACGATCATCCCGGACTGGGACCGCTTGACCTTGTCGACCTCGGCCACCTGCTCGTCGGTGGACAGGTTCCGGTGGATCACCCCCAGGCCGCCGGCCCTGGCCATGGCGATGGCCAGGCGGCCCTCGGTGACGGTGTCCATGGCCGCCGAGATAATGGGCAGGGCCAGGTCGATCCCGGGGATGAGGGCGGTGCGGGTGTCGACGTCACCGGGCAGCACCGACGAGGCCGCCGGCACGAGGAGGACGTCGTCGAAGGTGAGGCCCAGCCTCGCCATCCGGGGCGGCCACGACCCGGTAGCCACGTCCTCGATCGGGCCAGCCATGGCGTGCTCCTCCCTCCGGAACCTGGACCAGGACCCTCAGTCTAGGAGCCCGTCGGGGGGCGTGGGTGCGTCCGGTCGGGGAACCTCAGCGCGCCGACCCGTCGGCCAGCGCGGCCTCCAGGGCGTCCAGCACCGCCTGGTCCGCCGGGTAGGTGAGCCGGGCACGGGCCTCGGCCAGGGACAGCCACTGCACCTGGTCGATCTCCTCGTCGGGCGGACGGGCACCCTCGTCGAGGGGCTCCATGGCCCAGTACCGCACCGCCTTGTCCCTCCCGTCCCGGTCCAGGTAGCGGATCGTGGCCAGCTCGGCCCCGGGCCGGCCCCGCACGGCGGTCTCCTCCTCCACCTCCCGGATGGCCGCGTCGAGGTCGCTCTCCTCGGGCTCGGGCTTTCCCTTCGGCAGGGCCCAGTCGTCGTGCGACGGGCGGTGGACGAGGACGACCTCGAGCTCCCCGTCCGGTCGATGCCGCCACACCGCTCCGCCGGCGGCCCGCATCTCGGCGCTCACTGCCACCAGGCTAGTGACGCCGGGCCCCGGGACCTCCCGGCGGGCGACCCGGTCACCCCGCCGGCTGGCGGGCGGGCGCCAGGTGGCGCAGGAACCAGTCCATGGCGAGGTCGGCCACCTGCTCCAGGGCCCCCGGCTCGGCGAAGAGGTGGGTGGCCCCGTGGACCACCGCCAGGCGGGTCTCGCATCGCAGCCGGGCCTGGGCCTGACGGTTGAGCTCGAGGACCGCCTGGTCGTGGCCACCGACGATGAGCAGCGTCGCCGCCCGCACCTCGGCCAGTCGGGACGCGGCCAGGTCGGGCCGCCCCCCACGGGACACCACCGCGGCCACCGGCACCTCCGGCCGGGCCGCCGCCCACAGCGCCGCTCCGGCCCCCGTGCTGGCCCCGAAGTACCCGATGCGGGCCAGACCCCCCTCAGGCTGGGACCGCAGCCAGGCCGTCACCCCGGCCAGGCGGTCGGCCAGGGCCTCGATGTCGAACACCTGGGCCCGGTCCAGCTCCTCCTCGGGGGTGAGGAGGTCGGTGAGCAGGGTTCCGAGCCTGGCCCGGTTGAGCACCGCGGCGACATAGCGGTTGCGAGGGCTGTGGCGGCTGCTGCCGCTGCCGTGGGCGAAGACGACCAGCCCCCGGGGGTGCTCGGGGACCGTCAGGTGCCCCGGCAGGGTGGCCGTCCCCAGCTCGACCGCCACCTCCTCGTCCCGGAGCCAGGGGTCCGCCCCGCCCTCCGCCCCGGCCCCCGTCGGGCCGCCGGTGGCCGTGGCCGCCGCCCGCTCCAGGAGCTCCATGACCTCCCGATCGGAGGTCTGGGAGAAGTCCCGGTACCACTGCCCGACGGCGAAGAAGGCCTCGGGCTGCTCCAGGGCGACCACCTCGTCGGCGACACCGGCCAGCTCGGCCACCGTGGCGGCCGGGGC
The DNA here is from genome assembly GCA_035643555.1 of Acidimicrobiales bacterium. Classification (GTDB taxonomy): domain Bacteria; phylum Actinomycetota; class Acidimicrobiia; order Acidimicrobiales; family JAJPHD01; genus DASQQH01. Next base: position 2,033 of record DASQQH010000330.1, read on the forward strand.
CACCGGCACGGCCAGGACCACCCGGGCCGCCCCCTGGGCCCGGACCACCTGACAGGCGGCCCGGGCGGTCGAGCCGGTGGCGATCCCGTCGTCGACCACCACCGCCGTGCGCCCGGCCACCGGGACCCGGGGGGCGCCACCGCGCAGGTGCGAGGCGCGCCGCTCCAGCTCCTCCCGCTCCCGGCGCTCCACGGCCTCCAGCTCCGCCTCCCCCACCTGGGCCAGGCGGACCACCTCGGGGTTGAGGACCCGGACGCCGTCCTCCCCGATGGCCCCCATCCCGAGCTCGGGCTGGAAGGGGACGCCGAGCTTGCGCACCACGACGATGTCGAGAGGGGCCCCGAGCGCCCGGGCCACCTCGAAGGCCACCGGCACCCCGCCCCGAGGAAGGCCGAGGACCACGACCTCCCCGCCGGCCAGGTGCGCCAGGCGTCGCCCCAGTCGCTGTCCGGCATCGACCCGGTCCCAGAAGGCCATATCCTCCCCTTACCCGACACCGACAGTGTGGTCCCTGCGACCCGGCAGCGCCAGGGTCGATGGCCGCGGCCGGGGCGCCTCAGGTGAACACGCAGAGCTCCTCGACGGCCTCCTCCCGGTGCAGGCGACCGATGGCGTCGGCGAGGAGCGGGGCCACCGGGCACACCTCGGCGACCGGCTGGTCGGCGGGGGGGACCGTGTCGGTCACGAGCAGCCGGGCCAGGTCGAGGCCGCCGAGCCGATCGGCGGCGTCGCCCACGAACACCCCGTGGGTGGCGGCCACCACCGGGCGGCAGGCGACGTCCTGGGCCCGGAGGAGGCGGACCGCCGCCGCCACCGTGCCGGCCGTGGCGATCATGTCGTCGACGATCACCGGCTGGCGCCCGCCCGCCTCGCCGACCACCTCCTCGGCGGCCACCTCGGCGCCGCCCGCCCGGGTCTTGCGCACGATCGCCACCGGCAGCCCCAGGAGGGCGGCGAGTCGCCCCGCCCGCCTGGTCGCCCCGAAGTCGGGGGCCACGACCACCCCGGCGTCGCCGACCGACCCGGCCAGGGCGTCGGCCAGGGTCGGCAGGGCCGTCAGGGAGGCCACCGGCACGGGGCAGACCGCCTCGAACCCCACGGTGTGGGGGTCCACCACCACCAGCCGCTGGGCGCCGGCCGAGGCGAGCACCTCGGCCGCCACCCGCACGCCGATGGCCTCACCGGGGCGGGACCGGCGGTCCTG
>DASQQH010000331.1:0-3388 GCA_035643555.1 Acidimicrobiales bacterium
GTGGCTCGCTCGGGAGGCTGGGCGGATCCCCTACCGGTTCCACGCCGAGGCATCCTCCCCCTGGTCCGGCCTGGCTGACTTCTCGCCCCGGCCGTGACCGCTCCCAACCCGCCCGTCGCGCTGACGATCGCCGGCTCCGACTCCGGCGGCGGCGCCGGGATCCAGGCGGACCTCAAGACCTTCGCTGCCCTGGGGGTGTTCGGGACCAGCGCCATCACCGCCGTCACCGCCCAGAACACCGTGGAGGTCCGGGCCACCCACGTCGTGCCCCCCGACATCGTCGACACCCAGCTCAGCGCCGTGCTCGACGACCTGGCACCGCAGGCGGCCAAGACCGGCATGCTTGCCACCGCGGCCACCCTGGGGGTGGTCGGCTCGCGTGCCGCCGCCGGCGACCTGCCGCCGTTGGTGGTCGACCCGGTCATGGTGTCCTCGACCGGCCACCGCCTCCTGGACGAGGAGGCCGAGCGAGCCTACCTCCACGTCCTCCTGCCCTTCGCCACCGTGGCCACCCCCAACCTTGGGGAGGCCTCCATCCTCGTGGGGCGGGACCTCCACACGATCGACGACATGGCCTGGGCCGCCCGCCGGCTCCGGGAGACCGGGGCCGGCGTGGTGATCATCAAGGGCGGCCACACCCCGGGCACCGAGGCCGTGGACGTGGTCTTCGACGGGCAGGAGGTCACCTGCCTTCGGTCGCCATGGGTGTCGACGCCGAACGTGCACGGCACCGGCTGTTCCCTGTCGGCGGCCGCTGCTGCCCACCTTGCCCGCGGCCTCCCCCCTCTGGAGGCGGTGGCCCGGGGCAAGGACTTCGTCGGACGGGCCCTGGCCGGAGCCGCCGCCTGGTCACTCGGGTCGGGCCACGGGCCCCTGGACCACTTCGGCTGGGCCGGCTAGCCATCCCACGGCCCGAGGCCACCAAGCAGCCCCGGGGGGGCAGGCCGCCCCGCCGCCGGCCCCGAGCGGTCGCCTGTCGTAGGGCGGGACGGCCGTGGAGGACGCCGACGACGGGTTGCAGACCCCCGGCGGGGCCGGCGATGGGTGTCCCCCTGGCCAGGTGCCTCCCAGCAGGCCCGGGCACCCGGTGGAGCGCAGGGGGAGCGAGAGGCCCGGGTGAGGGGCGACGTTCCTCCCGCAACACCTGGCCCAGGTGGCCCGGGCAGAGCGGTTCTGGTCGCCCCCAAGCGGGCCGGCTCCGGGCGCCCCGGTGCGCCGCACGACGCGAGGTGAGCCCCCTCGGGGCGGGCCGTCTCCTCGGCCCTGGTCGTGATCGCCCGACCAGGGCCGGCGCTGTCCCCATGGCTCGCCGGCCGGCGTGGGGGCGGCGGGGTGCTCGGCCCCGGGGCGGCCTGGGGGGTCTTTCCTTCCAGCCCGGGGAGGTGCGCGAGGCGGGCCCGGACGCCGAGGGGACGACAAGGCACCGCCGGGCCAGGTGGTCGTGGACGCTGGCGCGGCACAGCTCACGCCCCCGAGCACCAGCCTCCCCGCCGCGCACCGGGGTCGGCGGTGGCGTCTCCGGGATCAGCCGGTGCTGCCGGCCGGGCTCATCTCCGGGGTCGGCAGCCGCAGGGTGGCTCGGACCACGTCGTCGTCGTCGGGCGCGCCGATCTCGAGTTCGGCCCCGACGCCCGCGCTCGCCAGGGTCAGGTCGTGCAGGACCGCCGGTTCCACCACCGGGACCTCGCCCTCACCTCCCCGCTGCTGCCATCCCTCACCGGCCAGATCCACCACGGTGGCGTCGCCATCAGCCGCCAGGCTCACCCGGAGGCTGTCGGCACGGCGGGCCAGGGCCTGGAGCAGCTCGGTGGCCACCAGCAAGCCGACCACCGCGGCGCCCGGCTCCGGTCCCAGGGGCTGGTCCCCCCCGACCAGCCGGCCCGGGGTGCCCACCTCCTCCCTGATGATCTCCAGCTCGAGAGCCAAGGCGTCGGCGAGCCCCGCGCTCGGGTCTCCACCGAGATCAGGGGGGGTCGCCCCGATCTGGCCCACCACGACCGCCCACGCCCGCGCCCGGCGACGTCGCTCGAGGATCCACACCACCCCGGCGATCGCGCCCAGACGATCCTGGAGCGTCACCGCACTGGCCTCGGCGGTAGCTGCCCGCTGGCCGGCGCTGCGGGCCTCGTCCTCCGCCCCGGCGGCTCGACGGTCAGCCTCGGCGGCGGCCGTCGTGGCACCCTGGACGTCCTGCTCGAGGCTACCCACCTGGATCGCCCGCCGACGGAGTTGGACGGCGGCAGCCCCCAGCGCACCCAGGGCCAGCACGGCCACCACGGCGGCGACGATGGTCCCAACCATCACCTCGGCGACCGTAGCGGACCAATCGGCCGCCGGAAACGCCCCCGGCGGACCCCTGTCCCTGATCGTCCCCCCATCGCAGCGGTGGCGACGACCTCGCTGCCGGCGCGCCGGCGTCCGTGGGCGCCCGGAGGCCCCCGAGGAGCAGCGTCCCGCCGGCGGGACCCACCGACCCGCCGGTGATGGCGGCCCCGGCGCACTCCCTCGCGTCGGCGTACCGTTCCGTCGGGCGGGCCGCCCACGATCGCTCCGGGAGGGCTTTGCGGGTGACCCAGACCCGGGCAGGGCCAAACGGACCCACGGGCATCCAGCGTTCCGCTACCGTAGGGAGAGGTCAGTGAGTGCAATTGCTCATTATGGTGAGGTGATCAAGTGAGGCCGGATCAGGGCGGTTCCGCGAGCCGGCTGCGCGCGGCCGGGCTCCGGGTGACAGCCCTCCGCCTGGCCGTGCTCGGTCTCCTCGACGAGGGTGGCAGACACCCGAGCGTGGAGGAGGTGGCCGAGGCAGCGCGGGCCCGGCTCGGCTCAGGGTCGCTGCAGGCCAGCTACGCCGTCCTCCACGACCTCGAGCAGGTGGGCCTGGTCCGGCGCATCGAGCCCATCGGTCACCCGGCCCGCTACGAGGCGCGGGTGGGGGACAACCACCACCACCTGGTCTGTCGACGCTGTGGTGCGATCGCCGACGTGGACTGCGCGATCGGCCATGCCCCGTGCCTCACGCCAGCGTGGGACGCCGGCTATGTGGTCCACGAGGCCGACGTGACCTACTGGGGACACTGCCCCGTGTGCCGCGACGACCCCGCCAGGGACCAGCCCGAACCGGGACTGCCGACCACCCCCTGACCGGGCAGGAGGCTTCCAGCCCGACCGGGGTTCGAGGCGGTCCATGCGCCCCGCACCGGGTGGGATCCGTGCGCACCCGAGGTTCGTTGCGGGGCGGGGAACGCCCCCCGGGACCGGGGTTCCCAGGCCCGGGCGGCTCGATGGTGACCGCGGCGGCACTGCGGCCGTGGTCCCGGGTCAGCCTCCCGTTCGCCCACCGCCCCAGGGTCGCGGCGGCGAGGCGGCGGCCCACCCGGTGGCGAGG
>DASQQH010000332.1:0-2300 GCA_035643555.1 Acidimicrobiales bacterium
GACCACCTGGGCCCGCAGGTCCTGGTCGCCGGTGCGGGCGTAGGTGACGAGCTTGTCCTTGCGCTCCCGTCGCCAGGCGGCGTCGCTCCTCGGGGTGGCCCCGGCCCGGGGTGCCCGGTGGGGCAGGGCGTCGGTGGTCCCGGCGGTGTCAGCTCTCGTTGTTGCCACATGGCAACCCGTACCACAACAGTTGCCGTGGGTAAACCTAGCGGACGGGGGGTATATGGGTGCTTGGCAGGGGCTCGGCCATGCAGGCTGTTCAGCTGTGGCGCGTGCCGCTGGTTGCCCGGTGCCAGGGCCGAGCCAGCCTGACGGCCGCCTCCAACAACAGGCCGTGGACGAAGGCCTGGGGCACATTCCCCCGAAGTTGACGCTGGCCCACGTCGTACTCCTCGGCGAACAGGCCTGGTGGGCCGCAGGCGGCCCGGTTGCGCTCGAGGTAGCGGGCCGCTTCGATCTCTTCCCCCTGTTGATGGCGGGCGAGGGCCATGCAGAACCCGCACAACAGGAAGGCGCCCTCGGCCTGCCCCAGCGGAGCGTCGCCGTGGCGGAACCGGTAGACGTACCCGTCCCGGGCGAGGTCCGCGCTCACCGCATCGAGGGTGGCCCTGGTACGGGGATCCTCAGGGGCCAGACCACCCCGAAGGGCCGGCAGCAGGAGGGCGCCGTCCACCTTTGGGTCCGAGGCCGAGCGCTGCCAGCGTCCCGTGGGGTGCAGCCCCCACGTCGTCGTGTCGGCGAGGATCTCGTCCGCCAGCGCCGACCATCTGGCGGCCCGCCGAGCGGGTATCGGGGCTCGGGCCATCGCCCGCAGGCCCGCCACGCAGGTCAGGCGGGAGTGGGTCCACGCTTGGTCGTCCAGCTCCCAGACGCCGGCGTCCGGGTCCCGCAGACGGGACTCGATGGCACCGACGGCCATCTCGGCCGCTCGCCACCCGTCCCTAGGCAGATGGTCGTGGCGGGCGGCCGCGGCCAGCAGCAAGAGCCCCTCTCCGAACGCGTCCAGCTGGAACTGGCGGGTCACCCGGTTGCCGATGACGTCGGTGCCGCCCGGATACCCGGGGAGGTCGAGGGTCGTCTCCTCGGGGACCGACCCCCCGTCGATGCGGTAGGCCGGTCGCAGTTCCGGGCCGTCGGTGAGGATCCGTGCGGCCACGAAGGACACGGCGTCGTCGAGGAGGGTGTGGGGGCCGTCGGCGGCGACGGCCTGTGCGACGTAGCTCTGGTCCCGGATCCAGACGTAGCGGTAGTCGTAGTTCCGACCCTGCTCGGCACGCTCCGGTAGGGAGGTGGTGGCGGCGGCCACCATGCCCCCGCCCCTGGCGGTGAGCCCTCGCAGGACCGCGTAGGCATGGCGGGTGTCCCGCCTGGCCAGGGTGTCGCTCAGGTCAGGGACCTCCTGCCGCCAGGCCTGCTCGGTCGCCGACCAGGCCCGCCCCGGATCGACCGGCGCCCCAAGCTCCCCGGCGCCCACCTGGAGGACCAGGTCATGGTGGGTGCCCGGGTCCAGATCGAGGTCGAGCACGAGGGGTGCCCCCTCATGACCGTCGACCGGGCGTGCTTCCTGGGCGTTCCACCAACGGGCCCGCACGCCACCGTGTGAGACCTGCCAGTCACCGTGATCTGTCCGCGCCAGGCCCAGCCGCCGGCGCCCGTAGTCGAGCCCGACCTCCAGGACGACCCGGACCCGTGCCCGTCCGTCCTTGGCCTCCACTCGGCGCAGCAGCACCGCCTCCTCAGGGTCACCGGGGAAGGCCAGTGCCTCCCGACACTCGATGATCCCGGTGGTGGTCACCCACCGGCTCCGCCAGATGAGCGACCCCTCTTCGTAGTAGCCGCCCCATACGAAGCGCTCCAGGGGGGTGATGGCATAGACCCCACCGCCCCCGATGAGCGAGGCGAAGACCGCCTCGGAGTCCCAGCGAGGCACGCACATCCAGGCCAAGTCCCCCTTGGGGCCGATCAGGGCCCCCCGTTGTCCGTCGGCCAGCAGCGCGTACTCCCGCAGCACGTGAGGGGGGAACTCAGCTGCAGCGCTGTTCTCGGCTCGTGTCACGTCCATCCTCGTTGGAGGGGCCTCAGCCGCCGCCCTGCGGGCAAAGACCCCGTGTGGCGCCTCGCGCGGCAGCCGGCAGCGGGGCGCCAGTCGAGCTCCCCAGCACGAGCCGCTGATACCCGCCAGGGCTCGGGGTCTTGGACGCGGCTCTGTGCCCGTCGGCGAGGCCCGCCTCGGTTCCGTTGTCCTGCAGCTGGCCCGTCCACACCCTGGACCCGTGCTGTCACCTGGGCTCTACCTCTCC
>DASQQH010000333.1:0-4009 GCA_035643555.1 Acidimicrobiales bacterium
GGTCCACGTGGACCGCGGTCACCCGGCACCCGGCGGCACAGGCCAGCACCAGCAGGGCCAGGGAGTCGGGTCCTCCCGACACCGCGCACACCAGGGGCTCTCCCGGGGGCGGGAACCAGCAGCGGGAAAGGAGGGCCTCGAACCGTCCCACTGCCTGTCCGGTCAGCTCCGTGCGGTGTCGGCCAGCACCCGGGACAGCCAGGCCGCCGGATCCCGGATCTCGGAGAGGCTGGGCAGGGACTCGGGGCCGTCCCAGACCCGGTCGAGCAACGCCGGTCCGCCCTCGTCCTCCACCGCCGAGATGAACGCCTCACCCTCCTCGTACTGGCGCAGCTTGGCCTCGAGGCCGATGACCTGCTGAAGAAGCCGGGCCGGGCCCCGCACGGCCTGCCGGCGTTCCCGCAGGACCCGGCTGAAGCGCTCTGCGCTCGGGATCTCGGCCGCACCGGCGCGGTCCATGGTCAGGTCCCCGTGGCCCTCCAGCAGGCTCATGAGCCCCTGGACCCGGTCCAGGGCCTGGCGCTCCTCGGGGCCGGCCACCAGCCCCAGGACGCCGTCGGCCAGCGGGTTCCGCCCCAGCCGCACATCGTCGGCCATCCGCCTGAGGGCCGCCACGAACTGGGCGGGGTCAGGGTCGATCGCCCCCAGTGCGGTCTCCACCAGGCCCATGAAGTGCTCCCGCATCCAGGGGATCCCGGTGAACTGGGCCCGATGGGTGGTCTCATGAAGCGCCAACCACAGGCGGAACTCCCGCGGGGGGAAGGCGAAGCGCTTCTCCAGTCCCAGCACGTTCGGACCGACGTAGTAGACGATGTCCTGGTCCTCAGGCCGCTCGTCCTCCACCAGCAACAGGTCGTACTGGCCGAGGACCCGGGTGGACATCCAGCCCAGGATCGTGCCCATCTGCGCACCGGCGACGGCCCGGCTCACCGGGGCCAGGGGGCTCGTGGCGAGCTTGGGGGCCACCTTGTCGGTGATGGGCCGCAGGAGGCGACGGAAGGACAACAGGTTCGCCCGCACCCAGCCGGGGCGGTCGGTGACTCGGACTCGGGCCCGCCCGGACAGGGACCGGAGCCCGGTCGCCTCGGCGACCAGCTCCTCCGCCTGGGCGGTGAGCTCCTCGAAGTCCGGCTGGAGGGAGGCGTAGTGGTAGGACTCGGCAAGGGGCTCGCGGCCCGCCACCCTCGCGGCCACCTTCTCCGCCAGCTCCCACGACACGGCCTCGGTCACGGGCCTCACCTCCCGGTCACCAGTGTCCCCCATAATGGGGGGCCGTCGACAACCACCGGCCGTGGGACGACTCAGGCGATCTTCTTGCCCCGAGTCCGCGGCACCACCATCGGCTCGTGGCTATAGCAGTACTCGCCGTCGTTGTAGATGGACAGACGCGTCTCGCACCCCTCCTGCTGGCACACCCGGCCCGCACGGAAAGCGCGAGAGGGACGGTCGCTGCCACTGATGGGCGTACCTCCAACCGCTCGCTCGCTCATATAGGGGTCAACCCGGGTGGCGCCCGCTCTATTCCTGGTCCGACCCACCACCGACCGGTCGGAGGGCCGGGGACTTGCTAGCCCTCCGAGCCCTCCGGCTGCAGGTCGGAGCCTCCTTGGGCCTGCTCGTGAAGGATGGCGGCGGCGATCCTGCTCCGCAAATGCTCGGGAACCCGGTCCCGACACCGGGTGGCGATCACCTGACGCAGTTCCAGCTCGAAGTCGAACGCCTCCAGGCAGGGCTCGCAGGCATCCAGGTGGCGGCGGATCTCCGATCGTCGTTCGGGGGTGAGCTCGCCGTCCAGGAAGTGGTACAGGCGGTGGATCGCCTCACCGCAGTCGCCAGACCAGGAATGCTCATCCATCGTCGATCAGCCCCTCATCGGCCGGCCGCCTCCGCCACACCGCTCTCTCGCTGTTCACCAAACTCGATCAACGCCTTCTGCAGCGCTCTTCTTCCGCGATGCAGCCGACTCATCACCGTCCCGATCGGGACGTCGGTGATCTCGGCGATCTCCTTGTAGGAGAAGCCTTCCACGTCGGCGAGCAGCACAGCCATCCGGAACTGCTCGGGCAGAGACTCCAGGGCCGCCTTCACGACGTCGTCGGTGAAGCCCTCGAGCACCTGCTCCTCGGCGCTCCGACCGGCGGCGGCCGCCTCGAGGCCTCCCAGACGCCGGTACAGGTACAGGTCCTCGACGTCCTCGATGTCCGTCTGGTCGGGGTGGCGCCGACGGGACCGGTAGATGTTGATGTAGGTGTTCGTAAGAATCTTATAGAGCCAAGCTTTCAGGTTGGTTCCCTCCTGAAAGCCACCGAACCCCCGGTACGCCTTGAGGTAGGTCTCCTGCACGAGATCCTCCGCCTCGGTGGGGTTGCGGGTCATGCGCAGCGCTGCGGTGTACAGCGCGGGCATGTACTCCATCGCCTGCTCCGCGAACCTCGCCCGATCGGCCATGCGGGCACCCTACCCAGACGGCCCGGCCGAACTCCGCCGAACGACCCGATCCCACCCGAGGCACCGGGTGGCCCCTGCGCTCGGGACCCGTGCCGGTGTCGAACCCCCCACCCTCGGTGGCCCCGGGTAGCTCACCCGACCACCGGTGCGTGGGGAGAGGTCTTCACGGTCACGTCCTCGCCCGCGTCGAGCAGCTCTCGCACCTCCCGCAGGGCACGCTTGCGCTCCGGCCCCTCCAGCCGATCGATGAACAGCACGCCGTCCAGGTGGTCGGTTTCGTGGGCCAGGCACCGGGCCAGGCGCTCGGTGCCCTCGACCTCCACCGGCTCCCCGTGCATGTCAAGGCCCCGGGCCACCAGCCGCCGGGGCCGGGCGAGGGTGTAGGAGAGGCCGGGGATCGACAGGCACCCCTCCTCGTCGTCGATCTGCTCGGCGCTCTGGTCGACCAGGACCGGGTTCACCAGGTGGCCGTAACGGAACCGCTCGGGGTCATCGGGATCGACCAAGGCGTACACGAAGACCCGCAGCCCGACCCCGAGCTGGGGGGCGGCCAACCCGGCCCCGTTGGCGTCCCGCAGCGTGTCGGTCAGATCGCCAACCAGGCGCGACAGCGAACGATCGAAGTCGGTGACCTCGGTCGCCCGGGTCCGCAGCACCGGGTCGCCCAGCAGACGCAGCACACGAATGGTCACTGATCCACTCTACGGGCTCCCCCGGCGGCGCTGGTCCCCGGGCCGACCGGCCCCGTCCACGGACCACACGCGGGCGGAGTACCCTGGAGCCATGATCATTGCATTGATCGTGCTGTTCGTGGTCCTCTTTGTGGTGCTCCCCATCGTCGCCGCGGGAGCGCTGTGGTGGCTGATCAGCACGGCGATCGTCGGGCTCATCATCGGCGGCCTGGGCCGTCTGGCCATCCCCGGCCGCCAATCCATCGGGCTGCTCGCCACGGTCCTCCTCGGCCTCGTGGGCTCCATCGTTGGCGGCTTCATCGGGCACGGGATCGGGATCAACGGCTTCCTGACGGTCCTGTTGGAGATCGGGGTGGCCGCCGCCGCCGTGCTCACCTACAGCGTGGCGACGGCTAGCCGGGGCGCCCTGGGCGGCAACCACCGGCGGCGGCTCAACGGCCCCAGGCGCTAGCGGCGCGCCGCCGCCCCTCGACACGCCTCCTTGCTCCCGGACGGTGTGGCGGTCGACGGGAACGACACACGGTGCCGGGGACACCAGACCGGTCCGGTCATCGCTCCCCGAACCACGAGGCCCGCTCTGGGACCGAGCGTCCCACACCCCGAGCCCGGGAGGTGCTGGGGCGCTCGAAGGGCCCAGGGCGGCTGGTGGGTCTCACCGCCGGGCGGTCCCTGACGGGGCCCACCCCGCTACCGGCGACCGGTCGGCTTCTCGGCGGCCGGCGGCCGGCGGCTAACGACGGTCGTCGTCGGCGCGCAGGCCGAACAGGCGGGCGGCGTTCTCCTTGAAGATGAGCGGGCGGACCTCCGGGCGGATCTGCAGCTTCTCAAAATCGGCCATCCATCGGTCGGGGGTGATCGCCGGGTAGTCG
>DASQQH010000334.1:0-6599 GCA_035643555.1 Acidimicrobiales bacterium
CACCGAGGTCAGGTCGAAGCTGGGGGTCGTGGAGTTGGGCAGGGTCGCCTGGGCCACCCCGCCGCTGCCGATCTCTGTCGGGGCCTCCTGGATCCACTCGGCGCTGTCCATGGTCGAGGCGTAGGGCACCGTCTGGGTGAAGCTCTGGCCGTCGGTGAGGTCCTTGACGGTGATCGTCCACACCCCGGGGCCCTTGATGGTGGCGCTCATGTGGTCGCCCGGGTGGACCGGCATCGAGGTGCTGATGCTCGGCGCGGGGAGGATCTCCCACCACGCGGAGTAGGAGGGCTTGCCCTGGGCGTTCACGTCCTGCTCGGTCCCCGCCTGGATGAGGGTGGGATCGGTGACCGAGCAGCCCTGGGTCATGTTGACGCAGCCGCCCCCGATGCCGATCCAGGTGGCCGAGGACTCGGCCTGGCCGGGGGTGTGCTGGGAGACGGTGGGGACCGTCCAGTGGCCGGAGATGGACTGGAAGGTCGAGCCGGTGTCCAGGGCCCCCTTGTCGTAGCCGGACCAGTTGGTGGACTGGACCATCCCGTGGGCCGTGGTCGGGGTGTGCAGCGAGATGAGCGGATGGTACTTGGGAGCTGGGGCCGTGGTCGGGGTCGAGGCCGATCCCGGCGCCGCAAGCGCCAAGGGGAGCGCGGCCAGCGCCACCGACGACGCCAGCATGCCTCCGTGTCGCACCGCCATTGTCCGCCTCCTTCGCCACGCGCCCAGGTCCGCCGACCGGCCCAGGAGCCGCCCTAGTCTTACCCAACTAGTTCCGTTGTCAACCCCCCCCACGGGTGCGGGACCCCCCGTGGCCGGGCCGTGCCAGCCAGTCTGGCTAGGGTCGGCGCATGGCCGACGTGGCGGCGCAGATCAGGGAGCTGTGGGACCGGCGGGGCGAGCTCAGCCCCGACGACGGCGAGGCTCGTGCGGTCGTGCACCGGGCGGTGGACCTCCTGGACCGGGGGGAGGCCCGGGTGGCCGAGGTGGACGCCGCCAGCGGTGAGGTGGTGGTCCACGAGTGGTGCAAGCAGGCCGTTCTGTTGCTGTTCCGCCTGTCCACCCTGGAGACCGTGGAACTCGGCCCCTACGAGTTCGCCGACCGGATCCCGCTCAAACGCGGGTACGCCGCGGCCGGGGTCAGGGTGGTGCCGGGCGCGTCAGCCAGGTGGGGCTCGTTCCTCGACCGGGGGGTGGTCCTCATGCCGAGCTATGTCAACATCGGGGCCCGGGTGGGTGCCAACACGATGGTGGACACCTGGGCCACCGTGGGGTCCTGCGCCCAGGTGGGACGGGACGTGCACCTCTCGGGGGGCGTGGGGCTGGGGGGCGTCCTGGAGCCCCCGCAGGCCGCTCCGGTGGTGGTCGAGGACGAGGCGATGGTGGGCAGCCGGTGCATGGTGACCCAGGGTGCCCGGGTGGGCCGGGGAGCGGTCCTCGGGGAGGGGACCATCCTCAATCCCTCGATCCCGGTGATCGACACCGAGACCGGTGAGGAGCTGGAGCGGGGGGTGGTACCCCCCTGGTGCGTGGCGGTCGGGGGGACACGGCCCCGCGCCTTCCCCGGCGGGACCTTCGGGCTGGCCTGCGTGCTGGTCATCCGCCGCCTGAGCCAGGGGGAGCGCCACGACAAGGCGAGGCTGAACGACATCCTGCGGGCCCACGGGGTGGGCACGTGACCCCCCCGGGGCCACCCCCCGACCTGTTGGCCCGGGCCACCGAACTGGTGGCGATCCCCTCGGTCAGCCACCACGAGGAGGCCCTGGCCGACCACGTGGCGGCGTTGCTGTCGGGGGTGGCCGCCCTCAAGGTGGACCGGGTGGGGAACAACGTCGTCGCCCGGACCGAGCTGGGCCGGTCGTCCCGGCTGTTGCTGGCCGGCCACCTCGACACGGTGCCGCCGAACGGCAATGAGACGCCCGAGCGCCGGGGCGACCAGGTGGTCGGCCTGGGGGCCACGGACATGAAGGGGGGGCTGGCGGTGATGGTGGAGCTGGCCCTGGCCTGTTCGGACCCGGCGGTGGACGTGACCTGGGTGTTCTACGCCTGCGAGGAGGTGGACCAGGCCCACAGCGGGCTGCGCCAGCTGGCGTCGGCCCGGCCCGAGCTGCTGGAGGCCGACGCGGCGGTGCTGGGGGAGCCGACGGGGGGCCGGATCGAGGCCGGCTGCCAGGGGAACCTGCGTCTGGGTGTGACCCTGGTCGGGGAGCGTGCCCACACCGCCCGGCCCTGGATGGGGGTCAACGCCATCCACCGCCTGGCCCCGCTCGTCTCCCGGGCCAGCGCGTACGAGGGTCGCCGGCCGGTGCTGGACGGCTGTGAGTACCGCGAGGCGCTGCAGGCGGTACGGGTGGAGGGTGGGGTGGCCAACAACGTCGTTCCCGACCGGGTCCGGGTGACGTTCAACCACCGGTTCGCCCCCGATCGGGACGCCGCGGGGGCCGAGGCGCACCTGCGGGGGCTGCTCGCCCCGGCGTTGGCGGCCGGGGACGTCATGGAGGTGGAGGAGGTGGCCCCGGCGGCGCCCCCAGGCCTGGACCACCCGCTGCTGGCGGCGCTGGTCGCCCGCTCCCAGGCGTCGCCCCGGGCCAAGCTGGGGTGGACCGACGTCGCCTTCTTCGCCGGCCGGGGGGTGCCGGCGGCCAATCTGGGTCCCGGGGACCCCACGCGCGCCCACACCGCCGGGGAGTTCGTGGACCGGGGGGAGCTGGAGGCCGTCCACCGCCTCCTCGAGGGGGTCCTGGCGACGGGGCCCTGAGCCCGCGTCGAGACCGGCGTCCCCGTCGGGTCGGTGCCGGTGGGAGCTACAGCCGGCGCAGGACCGTGACCACCTTGCCGTAGAGGACGACCTGATCAGGGGCGAAGTCGAGGGGGGCCATCGACGGGTTCGCCGGCTCCAGCACGACCCGGTGGCCCTGGCGGCGGTAGGTCTTGACCGTCGCCTCGTCGCCGGGGATCCCGGCCACCACCACGTCACCGGGCTCCGCCTCCGGTTGCTTGCGCACCACCACGTAGTCCCCGTCGAGGATGCCCCGCTCCACCATCGAGTCGCCCCGCACCCGCAGCACGAACAGTGACCCGGCACCGGTGAGGTCCTCGGGGAGGGGAAGGATCTCCTCGATGTTCTCCTCCGCCAGCACGTTCACCCCGGCGGCGACATCGCCGACCACCGGGACGTGGCGAACGGGTCGGCTGGGCAGGGTGGGCGCGGCCTCGGGGTCCCAGTACACCTCGATCGCCCGGGGCTTGGTCGGGTCGCGGCGCAGGAAGCCGTCGCGCTGGAGCACCGACAGGTGGGTGTGCACGGTGGAGGACGAGGCCAGACCCACCGCCTCCCCGATCTCGCGCACCGACGGCGGATAGCCGCGCTCCCGGAGCTGGGCGGCGATGAACTCGAGGATCTCCCGCCGCTTGCCACTGACCGCCTTGCCCATGGTGCCTCCTGTCGCTGCCCTGCGGCCCGCCCTGCCGCCTGCCCGCTGGTCGAGCGACCTCGCCGATGGCGCCGACCGAACGCGCGTTTGCAGTTTAGCCTCGCCCGGCGCCACCGGCAAACGTCCGTTCGCTCGCCTTGACGGCGAACGTCTGTTCTGGTTGCCTGGTGTCGGGAACACCTGTTCCCAGATGGGCAACGGCAGGAGGAGCACATGGCGGCCATCTACCGGGACCCAGGCGCCCGTCCCCGGTGTACGCACCCGAGCCTGGCGCCGCTTGGGCCGGTCCGCAGCGACCCCGCCTCGATCGCCTCACGGCGGGCGAGGACGGGGTGGGTCCGGCGGTGGGCGACGGCGGTGGGGGTGGCCTGTCTCGGGGCGGGCGCCCTGGTGCTGGCGCTCGGGGTGGGGCCGGGGTCGAGGCCGAGCCAGCCGGGGGTGGGCGCCTCGGGAGGACGCGTGTACGTGGTCCGGGCGGGGGACACGGTGTGGGGGGTGGCCACCAGGCTGGACCCCGGGGGCGACCCCCGTCCGCTGGTGGACCGCCTCGAGGCCCAGGTCCCGGGTGGGGTCCTCCGGGCCGGCCAGCGCCTCGTGCTTCCCGGCCCGACGCCCGCCCCGTCGGTGGCGAGCCGGACCCGCCCCTGACCGCGCGCCACCGGGGGATGTGGGCCGACGGGCGGCAGTGGCTAGCCTGAGCGGGCTAGGTGGTGGCCGCCGGGGCGTCCGGCGGGCGTAGGGGAAAGGCGGGAGCGTGTACGACACGATCGTGGTTGGCACCGACGGCTCCGAGACCGCCGCGGTGGCGGTCCGGCGGGCGGCCGGGCTGGCCGGCCGCCTGGGAGCGGCTCTGGTGGTGGTGAGCGCCTACCAGCCGGTCTCGGAGGAACGCCTGCGTCGCCAGCGCCAGGAGACCCCTGATGAGTTCTCGTGGATGGTGAACCCCCAGGAGGAGGTCAACGAGATCCTGACCGAGGCCCAGCGGCTCTGCGCCGCCGAGGGCGCCGGCGACGTGCGGACCAGGGCCGTGGACGACGCCCCGGCCGACGCCCTGCTCGACGTGGCCGCCCAGGTTGGCGCCGACCTCATCGTCGTGGGCAGCGTGGGCATGAGCGGTGCCCGGCGGTTCCTGATCGGCAGCGTGCCCAACCGGGTCGCCCACCATGCCCCCTGTGATGTCATCATCGTGAGGACGACGGGGTAACACTCCGGAGCCTCGCCGGGCGAGGCGTCCCCCACGGGGGACAGGAGGTCCCCGAGGAGGAGGGCCATGCGCATCGGTGTCCTGACTGGTGGTGGGGACTGCCCCGGGCTCAACGCGGTCATCCGGGCCGTGGTCCGCAAGGGGGAGGTCGGCTACGGCGACGTCATCCTCGGCTTCGCCGACGGCTGGCGGGGGGTGATCGAGGACCGCTACGAGCACCTCGACGTCGAGCGGTGCCGGGGGATCCTGCCCCGCGGGGGGACGGTCCTCGGCACCTCCCGGACCAACCCCTACCGGGTGGAGGGCGGGGCGGCGGCCGTGATGGCCACGGCGGAGGCGGAGCACCTGGAGGCGCTCATCGCCGTGGGCGGCGAGGACACCCTGGGCGTGGCCCACGGCCTGGCCCAGGACGGCCTGCCCGTGGTGGGTGTGCCCAAGACCATCGACAACGACCTGTCGGCGACGGAGGTGACCTTCGGGTTCCACACAGCGGTCCAGATCGCCACCGACGCCATCGACCGTCTGCACACCACCGCCGAGTCCCACGACCGGGTCATCGTGTGCGAGGTCATGGGCCGCCACGCCGGGTGGATCGCCACCTACGCCGGCATCGCCGGGGGGGCCGCCGAGATCCTGGTGCCCGAGGAGCCCTTCGACGTCGACGCCATCTGCGACACCCTCACCCGGCGTCACCACAAGGGGCGGTTCGCCTCCATCGTCGTGGTGGCCGAGGGCGCCAAGCCCAAGGAGGGCACCCTGGTGGTCCGCACCGGCGAGGTCGACCAGTTCGGCCACGAGCGCCTGGGGGGCATCGGCACGGTCCTCGCCGAGGAGATCGAGCGTCGGACCGGGTTCGAGTCCCGGGTGACCATCCTGGGCCACATCCAGCGGGGAGGGACACCCACCGCCTACGACCGGGTCCTCGCCACCCGCTACGGGGTGGCGGCCGTGGAGGCGGTCCACGACGGGGCGTTCGACACGATGGTCGCCCTGCGGGGCGGTGGCATCGTCCGGGCCCCCCTGGGCGAGGCGGTGGCCTCCCTCAAGGTCGTGGACCCCTGGTTGCTCCACGACGTGGCCGGGGTGTTCTTCTCCTAGATGGCGCCGGCGTCGGTCGTCAGCGGCCGGTAGCCAGGGCCCGACGGACCAGGTCGTCGAGGGGGTCGCCCAGCCCGGGGGCGGCGGCCACGACCACCTCGGGCAGGGCCTGGGTGGCGGCCACCGAGGCCACCGACGCCCCGGCCTCCCTCGCCACGAGGGCCCCGGCGGCGACGTCCCAGGGGGCCAGCCCGGCCTCGTAGAAGCCGTCCAGGTGCCCGGCGGCGACCCAGCACAGGTCCAGGGCCGCCGCCCCCACCCGGCGGATGTCCCGGACGGCGGGCAGCACCGTGGGAAGGAGCCTGGCCTGGGCGGCCCGCCTGGCCGGGTCGTAGCTGAACCCGGTGCCGATCAGGGCCCGGTCCAGGGCGGGGGCCGGGCTCCGGCGCAGCCTGGTGCCGTCCAGCCACGCGCCCTCACCGGCGAGGGCCGTGTAGGTCGCCTCCCGACTGGGGTCGTGGACCACGCCGAGGAGGGGACCCTCCGGGCCGTGGGCGGCGATCGACACGGCGAAGGCCGGAAGCCGGTACAGGTAGTTGGTCGTCCCGTCCAGGGGGTCGACGAGCCAGCGCACCCCGGTCGTCCCCTCCGACCGCCCCCGCTCCTCGGCGACCACCGCGTCCGCCGGACGGTGCTCGGCCAGGCCGGACAGGATGAGGTCCTCGCTGGCCCGGTCCATCTCGGTCACCATGTCGGTGGCGCTGGACTTGGTGCTCACCTCCCTGCGGGCCTGGTCCAGGCCGCCGCGCAGCAGGTCGCCGGCCCGGGAGGCCAGGGAGGCTGCCAGCTCGAGCAGGCGGTGGGGGTCCGTGTCGCCCATGGGGGCCGGTTTAGTCCGCCGGCGGTCGATGGGCTCCCGGCGTCGCCCCATC
>DASQQH010000335.1:0-3853 GCA_035643555.1 Acidimicrobiales bacterium
CAGGAGCGATTCCTCGAAGGGGACCCACATGGGCAAGATCGTCCTCACGCCGTGACCCCGATCGAGACGCTCCCGTCGTCCGACACAGCCTGGGGCAGATGCCCATGGGTCAGAACCCCGGCAGTCTCGGAAGTGGAACCCGTCAACATGTCACCGGAGACCCAGTCGCCCCACGGCCTTACCGCGTCCCAACATCTGTCCCAACAACCCCGTCCCCCGGGTGCCCGCTTATCCCCCCGGCCAACCGCCGACCCTGTCCACACCCCGTTTGACCAGCCATTACGGGACGCTCCGGGGCACACCGACATGGTGAGGGAGCCTCCCCACGCGCCTTGTAATCGCTAGGTCGGGGCTTCCACGCTCACCGGAAGTGTTAATAGGTGGCAAGACGAAAGCTGCGTCACAGGAACTTCGAGCAAGTGTTCAGGCATCTCGACGATGCAGACTGATTCCCCCAACAACAAGAAGAGCTGTCGCATAGCCACAAAAGACGGCGAAGCCTGTCCATGGGGACAAGAGAGGACCTGGCGGGGTGAACTTGGTGGGGCCGATGATCATCTGTCCTGCGACCGACGGGAGGTACGGGGTGACCGTGCTCTGCCAGGTTTGCGGCAGCCCGCCAACGGCCACCTGGAGAAAGATCATAACAGCTACGAGGATGGCAATAGCGCCCGCGGTACGCCGGACGACGGCACCGATCCCGAGCGACAGGAGTCCGAACACCGCAAGATACAGCGCAGCGCCGATCACCGACCGCAACACCCCGGGGTCACCAAGGGTGACCGAGATACCCTTGCCGGCAAAGATGGCCTGGCCAAGGAAGAACGCTCCAAACGACGCAAAGAGGCCAACCACGAACGAGACAATGGTGAATACGGCCGCCTTCGCAGCCAGCACTCCCAATCGCTGGGGGGTCGCCGCCAATGTAGAGTGGATCGAACCAGTTGCATACTCGCCGCTCAGCATCAACACCCCCAGGACGCCAATGGCGAGCTCCGCGAGGAAGAAGCCGCTCTCGCTGAAACCGGCGACATGTAGGACGGTCTGTGGGACCGGGGTGAGGTGGCGTACATAGGCCTCGTCCAGCAACCCGCCGAAACCGACCATGGAGATGATGGCCGCTAGCAATGTCCAGTAGCTCGAGCGCAGCGTGCGGAGCTTCACCCACTCCGAAACCACGAGGTCGATTAGGAGGGGCCGGGGCAACCCGACGCCCGAGGGGGATTCGCCCGACCGCCGGACCGAGGCGGTCATCCGCTGACCTCCTCCCAGTGAGTTCGGTCGTGATCCCGGTCTCGGGTCAGGCGCATGAAGGCCTCCTCGAGGGTCGCCCTCGTGGCGAATAACTCTTGCAAGGCGATAGCGTGGCAGGCTGCCACCACGCCCACCTCGTGGGCGGTGACCCCGGTGACCGTCAATCCGCCATCTGCCCCGGGACCGATCGTGGCACCGGCGTCGCGCAGCAACTGGGCCAAGTGGTTCTGCTGGGCCGAGCGCACGTGCACCCGGTTTGCTGTCGCCTCAGTGGTGAGGGCCGCCAAGGGCTGATCCGCGAGCAGGCGTCCCCGCCCGATGACGATGAGGTGGTCTGCCGTGTGCTCCATCTCGCTCATCAAATGCGAAGAGAGAAACACGGTGCGACCCTCGGCGGCCAGGGACCGCACCAGCATCCGGATCCAGGCCACCCCTTCCGGGTCCAGCCCGTTGACCGGCTCGTCCAGCAGGAGAACGCCGGGGTCTCCGAGCAGGGCGGCTGCGACACCCAACCGCTGGGTCATACCCAGAGAGAACTTACCAATCCTTCTCCCCCCGACGCCGTCCAAGCCGACGAGGCCCAGCACCTCATCGACACGCCGACGATCGATCCGGTTCGCCGCGGCCAGCGCCAGCAGCTGGCCCTGGGCAGTTCGCCCCGGGTGCATGGCAGCCGACTCCAGCAGGGAGCCCACCTCCTGCAGCGGTCGTCGCATCGACCGATAGCGCCGGCCACCGATGGTCGCCGTGCCCGTGTCCGGGGCGTCCAGGCCGAGGATCAACCGCATGGTCGTGGACTTCCCGGCCCCGTTGGGTCCCAGGAAGCCCGTCACCCGACCAGGCAGGACCTCGAAGGTCACGTCTTCCACGGCCAGGGTGTGCCCGTAGCGCTTGCTCAGACCCGAGACGGCAATCACGGGAGGCCCCTCGGGGTGTAGAATTGATGGACGATCCGCTCGACCGCCTCCATTCCGGGAACGCGGCCGTGCTCCAGGCGCCAGTTCTGCAACAACGACAGAGGCAGCTGGGCAAGCAGCTCCAGGTCGGCATCGGGTGGCAGCTCGCCTCGCTGGGCCGCCCGGGTGACGATCTCCCGCAGACAGCCAGTGAGCGTTCCCCCCATGCCCAGATGCCATGCTCGACGGAGCGCAGGGTTCGTGGCGATCTCGCTGCTCACCCCGGCAAGGGCCCGCCCCGCCTGGTCCTTGGCGCGTAGCAAGCCTTGCAGGAATGCCCGCATGTCCGCAGGCAGGCTGCCGGTATCAGGCACCTCCGGAACCGGCCTGGCATGGTGGGCCAGAGCGTCGGTCACCACGGCCAACTTGTTCGGCCAACGCAGGTACAGGCTGGCCTTGCTCACCCCCGCCCGCCTGGCCACCCGCTCCATCGTGAGCCGCCCATAGCCCACTTCCTCCAGGAGCTCCATGGCAGCTGCCCTGATGGCGGTATCCAGTCCTGGGTCGCGTGGCCGACCCCGGGCTGTCCCGGCCCAAGATCCCGTGGGTTCTCTCTCAGGGAGCGGCTCTCCCACCCCGGCGCCTTTCCATACGACCTCGTCTGCTAAGTGCCCAACATATTATCCATACGCCGCTGTCTGGCAAGTCGCCCAATGGGTTGACCTTGGCCGCGCCCGCTGGCATCTCATGCCAGCACTTGAGGGCCACGCCAGGTGGTCGAGGCCGCCCGATCCGACTCGGCCGCTTGCCTCGACTCGCTGACGCCGCCCCGAGGTCGACGTCGGAGGTCCTGACAGGAGGGCCACCGGAGCGGGGACCCCCACCGCCGGAGCCCAAGGGCAGTCGGGGGCCGGGGAGCCATGGCGGACATGCCCCCGACACCAGGAGTGGGCCGGCTCGGCATCACCAGGCTAGAGAGGACCCGGGGGAGACCTTCTGCCCCCGGGCTCGACATGACCCTTTCTCCGCTCGCTCGGGACCTTCCCCCCATGGTGGTGGCTCGACAACGCCTCCCTCCCCTGCCGGGCGTCGCCTGATGTCGCCTGAGGCCCACCATCGCGCGGTCGTCGCGCGTAAGGGGTCGATCGACGAGGTCCGTACGAGTCCGCATCCCTGCTCTCACCAGCCATGACCCACCGCCGTCGTTGGCCCCGATCCGCCCGGACAGCCTTCGCAACGTGGAAGTCGCCGGTTCGAGTCCGGTCACCTGCACCACAAAGCCCTACCTCGCCCGGGGCCGGGGGGTGGACCTTCTCATTCCCTCGCGCTCCACCAGGGTTTTCGTCTGCAGGTCGATCTCCGACACGTCGAGAGTCTGACGAACGCTCGGTTCAGCAGCGGGTGGGCAGCGGTCAGGTTTCCCCCGGGGGGCTCTTCCCCGTTCATCGAGACGGGCCCTGGTAGGCAACGGCCGCACCCCCGGGTCCACACCCGAAAGGGGGCACCACGTCGCCTTGTCCGAGGCCCACGGAGGCATGGTAGGGGTCGCCCCCGGCGTTCTTCCGGGGCGACCGTGGTCCCTGAGGTGGGTCGTCTCGGCGCGTGGCGCAACGATCCGCGCCCGGAGGGGCTCCCGCTAGCGGGGGTGGTCACCGAGGCCGTGGCCACGTCGCCTCCCCGCTGCCCAGGATGACCAGGTGCAT
>DASQQH010000336.1:0-3900 GCA_035643555.1 Acidimicrobiales bacterium
CACGAGGGACGAGGCCCGGCCATCCGCAAGGCGCGCCAGGCCGGCCTGGAGGAGGCCCGCCTCCGCCGTCTCGCCTACCATCGCAGCACCCCGACACCAACCCGACCGGAGACCCAATGATGTCGTTTGATCGAATCGGGATCTTCTATCGTTAACTCAGACACAGGTCAGTGACCCTGGAGGATGTCCCATCTGCCGTGGAACTTCGGTGACGGCCCCAACAGGTTCTACGCGGCCATCTCCTCGGAGTGATCGTAGGTGCCGGGTGTGTCGGCGACCCCCACGTGGGCATCGAGTGCGGCCCGGAGGGCCGGTAGGTGCATGAAGCCGTTGACCCGGCGGAACTGCTTCTTCGCCTCGGCCATGCCCGCCGCACACCAGCGCAGGGCCATCTGCCCGTTCCGCCAGCGCTTCACGTTGGCGGCGTGGTCCCTGCAGATCTCAATCATGGACTCGATCGAGTTGGTGGAGCGAAGTGTCCTGGCAAGGGTGGGCGGCACGCCCAGGCGGGCGATGGTGAGGGTCTCAGTGAGTCCCTCCCGGAGGGACCCCGAGGCCCCGGGATGGGAGCGCTCGAGGTCCCGGGCCAGGGCCGTAAGTGCCGCCTCGGCAACGAGGGGATCGGGGTCCTGGTAGGCAGCGCGCATCTTCGCGCCAACCGTTGCGGCCAGCCGATCTGGCAGGCGGGCCTGGACGTTTCGGAGTTTGTGCAGCTGACAGCGCTGGATCACCGGGTGGTCGAACACCGCCCGCACCGCACTGGCGAGGGCCTTGGCTCCGTCGATCACCACCAGGGTGGGCCGGGCGGTATCGAGACCCCGGTCTCGCAGGCCGGCGAGCAGGTCGCTTACCACCGTTGAGTTCTCGGTCGAGCCCTCCACCACCCCGAGGGGCCACTTGTGGCCCTGGATGTCGATGCCGAGGGCCACCACACACAGGTGCTCGGCGAAGTAGACCCCGTCGATCATGACCGCCACCAGGTCGAGGCCCGACAGGTCCCCGGCCATGAGCTCGCTGAGGGCCTTTTCGGTGGCGGCGACGAACCGCCTGGACACCGAGGACTTGGAGGTGGACCGGGCCCGCTCCTGGACCCCGGCGCCCACCGGCTCCAGGCCGGCGTGATACCTGCGGGTGGAGAGCTTGGCGACCATGCGCTCCAGGGCCATCTTGCCGAGCACCTCGGTGGAGGAGAAGTGCTCGTAGCTCGCCACGGCGAGCTCCTCGGTGCTATCGGCGGAACGCACCCGGGGGCGGCGGATGGGCATCCGCCGCCCGCCCAGGGTCACCTGGCCCTGATCGGTGCCGTGTCGGGTCGCCACCCGCTCGGGGTTCCACTTGCCCTTGGGCCCTGCCAGGGCGACCACGTCTTCTTCCATGATCGCCTCCATGACCTGCAGGCCCGTGCCCACCGCCAGGGCCAGGAGTCCCTCTCTTGCCTCCTCGGCCAGGTTGGCCATGGCCACTGTCACCGACTCC
This sequence comes from Acidimicrobiales bacterium, assembly GCA_035643555.1. Classification (GTDB taxonomy): domain Bacteria; phylum Actinomycetota; class Acidimicrobiia; order Acidimicrobiales; family JAJPHD01; genus DASQQH01. Next base: position 1,477 of record DASQQH010000336.1, read on the forward strand.
GGTAGTGCGAACTCGGGCAGGCCCTCGTCACCTGCCTCTGGCGGTGTCGTGGCCCGGGTCGGCGCCTTGGTCTGGTTCTTCGGGGTCGCCCGGCCGGTGCCCCTCCGTGCGCGGGCTGCCCTGGTCTGGTAGTTCTTGCTCACTGCGGTCCCCTTCCTGGTCGGTTGTCTTGGAGGACGCCCGACACCTACCACTTGGCAGGCCTCAGGCGGGGGACCGCCACTCAAACTTCCACGCCGACCGGGAGTGCGCACAGGAGTCGGGAGGGATCAACATGACATGATCTGACTCAACTCAAAGCTCGCCGTCGCCAGCCGGTGCAAGTCCGGTCCGGGTAGTCGCCAGGGAGCCCGGTAGCAGGCTGGCGGCTCGGCCTGGAAACGGGTCGGGTCGAAGCCCAGCGTCAAGAGCCCTACAAGGGGGAGCGACCGAGCGGTCCGTAGCATCACGCGAAGCCTGCCGCGCCGTGAGCGTGCCCGCGCAAGCGGGGAAAGGGAGAGCCGAGCCCCGTCCTTCAGGGCGAAGGCCATGGAAGCGGTGACGACCCTGGATCACAGCCGCGAGGAACTCCCCGGCGTAGAGGGCACGGAACGTTCGGAAGGTGACGGCGGGAACTGTGGAGGCCCTCGCTGGCCCGGTGGCTGCGGAAGACCGCCGGAGCACGGCGCCCTATAACCCGGCAGGGGAAGTGGGCGACCGGCCAGCAGGGAGTCGGAGGCGGCCACAGTACCGGGCGAGCCGGACGGACAACACAACCGCCGGTGATGGGAAGGGCCGCTGCTTCGTCCATGCGTGTGCGAGAGGAGGGGCCGGTGAGTGCCCCCGTGGCTAGTCCAACCCCAGGTGTCGAGAACCTCGATGCGGTCCGTGCCTTGCAGCGCACGCTCTACCGGGCGGCCAAGGCCGAACCCGGACGACGGTTCCATGCGCTCTACGACAAGGTCCACCGCAGGGACGTCTTGGAGCGGGCGTGGGAGCAGGTGCGCCGCAACGCCGGTGCACCTGGCATCGACCAGACCACTATCGCCGACGTCGAGCGTTACGGGGTCACCCGCATGCTCGACGAGCTGGAAGCGGAGCTGCAGGGGAGGAGGTTCAAGCCGATCCCGGCCCGGCGGGTGTACATCCCCAAGCCTGGTCGGAACGAGCAGCGACCGCTCTCGATCCCCGCAGTCCGTGACCGGGTTGTGCAGGCTGCCCTGAAGATCGTCATCGAGCCGGTCTTCGAGGCGGACATGCTGCCGTGCAGCTTCGGGTTCAGGCCCAAGCGGGCAGCACACGACGCCCTGCAGGTCGTCCTCGACGAGTCCTTCCAGGGCAGGCGGTGGGTGGTGGAGACGGACATCGCCGACTGCTTCACGGCGATCCCACACTCCGGGTTGATGTCGGCGCTCTCCGAGCGCATCTGTGACCGCAAAGTCCTCGGCCTCCTGGGCGCCTTCCTGCGTGCCGGGGTGATGGAGGACGGAGCGGTGAGGCGGTCGGTGTCGGGCACGCCGCAGGGTGGGGTGATCTCGCCCTTGCTCTGCAACGTGTACCTCAACCGGCTCGATCGGGCCTGGCGACCCGCCTATGGGCGTCTGGTCCGCTACGCCGACGATCTGCTGGCGGTCTGCCGAAGCCGGGGTCAGGCGCAGGCCGCCCTGGCCAAGCTGACCACCTTACTCAACGGCCTGGGCCTGGAGCTCAAGCCGGAGAAGACACGGATCGTGCAACTGGTCGAAGGACAGCCGGGGTTCGACTTCCTTGGCTTCCACCATCGGCTAGTGCGCTCGGAACCACGCAGGGGCAACAGCGGGCTTGTCTTCCTGGCCCGCTGGCCCTCGAAGAGGGCGGTGCAACATGCCCGGGATCGCATCCGCTTCCTTACGATGCGGGCTCGGCTCGTGGCACCAGTCGAGCAAGTCGTAGCGGAGGTCAATCTCTTCCTCCGTGGATGGGCCGGGTTCTTCCGATTCGGGAACTCGGCCAGGGCGTTCGGCAAGATCAGGAGGTACGCCGCCATGCGGGTTGCCCTGTTTGTCGCTAAGAAGCATCAGCAGGGCAGGTCATGGGGGTTTGCGAAGGTTTACCTGTCCCCGGTGAGCCTCGGCCTGGTCTCCCTCGACGGCATCGTTGTCGCCCCCAGGCCCAACCGGCCCTGGCGGGCTCCGGTCGAACACCGCCGGTGAAGGGCGTCGGTGAGCCCGGTGCGGGAGAACCGCACGCCGGGTTCGATGGGGGGGAGCTGGAGAAGGAACTGGCCATGGCAGCCGATCCGGCGGCCCTCGGGAAACCGAGGGACCTGAGCCCGGTGTCGCCTACAGCCGGTCACCTCGCCAGCTCCCCACCCGACCAACCTCATACGTCGTCAAGGACCTGCTTTCCGAGCAAAGTCAGCGGACGAGCGACGGAATGGCGGTCGGCACGACGGACACCCACCGG